>JABMRO010000828.1 GCA_013202635.1 Planctomycetota bacterium | reverse complement strand
CTTTTTAATGTGCACGGTTATTGCATTTTCTCGCTATCTTCGATTTTCATTACTTCGCGAGAAAACAATACAATAAATATGTTATCCAGGAGATGAACATGCAACCTGAATGTTTCTACACAGAGCTGAATCTTGGGAAGTTCGGCCGCCAGAATCTCCTTCGGAATATTCTCCGGGCACAGGGCTACATGCCAGCAGCCCAGCAGGATTTTGAAGGGCTTTCAGGAATCCGGCATGTCTTCGAAGTAGTTGGAGTAAAGGGGAAAAACCTCTTGCTTGTGGTCGGAGGCGCGGAGGGAGACAAGGCGAGCAGAAGTCCGAGATACGCCACACCGAGAAACAGAATGGTGAGATGGAGAAATAAGGCTTTACTCAGTGCATACGATGTGGAATCGGTCCTTGCGGCAGAGGGATGGATGGTCGAGCTGATGTTCTTTCAAAACGTCAGCAATATCTATCCCAGGGAACTGGACGAACTTGACCCGGATGAAGTACCAAAGTTTTTCAGACAAAGCGGGCTTGA
Source organism: Planctomycetota bacterium (assembly GCA_013202635.1). Classification (GTDB taxonomy): domain Bacteria; phylum Planctomycetota; class Phycisphaerae; order Sedimentisphaerales; family Anaerobacaceae; genus NIOZ-UU13. The sequence continues at coordinate 3,846 of JABMRO010000828.1, read as the reverse complement.
GTGTGACCATCGCTTCGAGATGCGGGCCTCTTCCGAGCCGATCCCTGTAGAGAGAAGCGAAGAACTGGTAAAAGTGGCAAGTTCTGTCGGGGCATGTTTTTTCACACTCAACGACTTGACTCTTGACGAACTCGTCTATCTGGCAGCCAAGACGCCCGACGAAACAGATCCCCATCGCGTTCAAGCGATCAGCGATCGAATCCGTGTATCGCAGTATTTCCGTCCTCCCACTGACGAACTCATCATCGCCGCCAGCGACTTCTCAGCCCGTCGGGATCGAGAGTTTGTTCACCAAGTATACCGTGCAGCGCTGACACTGGGCCATGAACCAGCTCAAAACGCCCTTGTGCCAAACGTTGATTTCCGTGATCCTGTTGCCACAGCAGTGGAGCTAGAAAAGCATAAATACATACATTTCGAGACGACACTGGAAGTCACAGAGGAGGGGAGGAAGGTAACCCAAGTTATCCGGAAGACGGCTCAGGGCAGCTTCATCGTACGCGTTTTGCGAAACATAGGCCTCCCTGAACTTGCAAAGGCGATAATCGCGGCATTTAAAGGAGCCGGTGGATAACAGCAGCATGCACGCCGACCGGGAAATCGCGCCGCTTTGCTTTGCGATATCCGGCGGGTGATGCTGGCGTTATAAACCAAAATATTAAAGAAACGCTATGCATCTAATTCGTGGAAAATCAATCGAAGAAATTAGTGAGCAGGACCTTCTTTCTCTAATAGAGAATAAAACCCCTGAGAGCAAATTTATTGAGTATAAACTTACCTTGCCTGGAAATTCTGATAAAAACAAAAAAGAATTTCTTGCAGATGTGTCGTCCTTCTCTAATGCAGCGGGGGGGCATATAATTTTTGGTATTTCTGCAAAAGGTGGTATACCTCAAAAATTGGTTGGACTCGAAAATATTGATCCTGATTCAGAAATTCTCCGTCTTGACAATATATTGCGTGATGCAATTGCACCTCGACTACCGGGCGTAGGGATAAAGTCTATTCCTCTTAGTAACCGAGGACCAGCCTTTATTAACCGAATTCCACGCAGCTGGATTTCCCCGCACATGGTTATATATGGGGGCAGTTCCAAATTTTATTCGAGGAACTCCGCGGGAAAATATCAGCTTGATGTTTTTGAATTGCGAACGGCTTTTGCTGCTACGAGTGTCGAATCAAATAGAATTCGCGAGTTTCATATTAACCGCATTGGAAAAATTGTAGCTGGTGAAACACCAATTGCTATAGAAAAAGGGCCCCGTATCGTATTACACATCATTCCTTTAGGTGTATTTGAATCTCGAATTAATTATGACTTAACAGAAATGCAGCTTTCCGAAAACAGACAGCACCTTGCCCCTATTGATGCAAGCTACGGTAGCAATTTTAGATTTAACTTTGACGGAGTGTTGACATTTGAGCGTCCAGATCATTCAAAACCCGCGACCAACTATTTCCAACTATTCCGTAATGGCATTATTGAATCTGCATGCACCACTTTATTTACCTATCGAACAGATACTCCCGCGATCCCAAGTGATGGCTTCGAAGAAGAATTAGTGAAAGCCCTTAGCAGGTATTTAAGCCTTTATAGTGAATTAGAGGTCGAACCACCTGTTTTTATAATGCTCTCACTCCTTGGAGTCTCTGGTTTTGCCTTACCGTACAAAAGAAATGATTATTTCGACATACAATTAAATATGATTGATCGTAACGATTTAATAGTACCTGAAATATTCGTAGAAGATTTGAGCCAACCTCCTGAACAAATTATTCGACCAGCATTTGACGCAGTTTGGAACGCTGCTGGATTACTAAATTCGCCATATTATGATTCTGATGGGAACTGGAATACTCGACGTAGGGGCTGACGAAACACAACAGAATATAAGATGATGAAATTGTAAAAGAGTTTATAACATTCGCCTGGAGCAGACGGCAGGAAAATCGCAGTTTTTCGTAGACGCCTTAGAAACTTGTCCTGTTTAGGGGCCGCTGCTCAGGCGAGGCGTTAACCATGTGAATTGAAAAGTATGGAATTTATAATTGGTCTCGGATTAGGAGTTCTGGGTATTCTAATTACAATTGGAATCTTTTTTTACCAAGAACGATCTCCCGTTATTGATGTTAGTGCACATCCTGTTTTTGATGGCGTACCGAACATAATTGAGTGCAAAGTTACTAATTCAGGAAAAAAACAGGTAGAAAATGTATATGTAGGGTTTAATCGGGCGTTACCAATCGACACAGTAGTTCGTGCTGCCCCTGAAATTGGTGCTGAACTCATTGAGTCCGAGAGCCTTCCAGATCCACATTTGATGCCTAATGAAGCATTATTATTAAAAGCGTTTGCTATAAGAATTCCCCGTATATCAGCCGGGGATACTATCACCTTTCAGGTTGTTACAACAAATCCAGATAATGAAAGAGCTGCAAAGCAAGTTCTCAAAATAAGGCCCGAAAATTTTAAAGTTATAACTGATTTTATAAAAGAGGTAGGGAATAAATATCCTGAAACCACCTCAAGACTTGATATAGAAACACTTAAGTCAGCCCGTATTAAAAAAGAAAATTTCTTTGCCCCTGGCCAATTTTCATACGAAAAGGGTCGTTTCCCAATTAGTTATGTCACTGAGAAAGAACAAGTTATATCGGCTATAAATCAAGACATTTACTCAAGGCACAAAAAAGAATTTATTCAAGTTTTTAAGAATAGACCTGAGTTTAAGGCACCAGTTCTTAGAATTAAAACAACTAATGGTCAAAGCACGGTAGGAATTTTTCCCCCGTATATTAAAACCTCCGTCACCTTTAGGGCTTCAAGGAAAGAGCTTGAAGAAAAGCAAGAAATAATGATGAATCCACCTGTCCCAGATTCATACGACTAGGTTAACAAGCTCTTGCACCGGAGCGTAAAAATCTGCGCCCGGTGAAGAGCAGCGTTAGCGAATTAAAGGATATATGACACAGACACCCGAAGATAAACTCGAAATTGTTAAGATAGCTCTTGAAGAGGGACGAAAAGGACTTGGGGACCAAGATGCTACAGTTGCATCGATAAGACAACGATCTGTATGGATTGGTGGGCTGGCTGGATTAGTAGCAACATTTCTTGGCAAAGAAGCCATAAAAGTAGCTCCTATTAATCAATTGGCTTTTTCAGTCGATGGTATTTCCGTGTGGGTTGGTTTCGTAGCACTGATTATTACCATAGGATTAGTCATCGATATTCTACGACCTAGAGGAGAATTTAGATTTCATAATTCTCCTGGAAAAATTTTGGATCAATTTTTAAACGGCCCACACGCGACTAATTTAATTAAAACATATGAAGAGCTTGCAAGATTTGCAGAGCAGAATTATCAAAATAACCAAGCTTTAATCGATAAGCTGTTCATTCGTCTATTTTTTTCTGGAATAGCAATGATTGTTGAGTTTATAGCATGGTTAATCGTATTAGCTTAGGAGAAAAGAAATGAGTATAGACAACAATGAGTCAAACGGCAATAACGGGGGTTCAAACGAGAGCAACCAATCTAGTGAGGATAGTAGTGGTCAATCGCAGGACTTAAATTCCATTAATCCTGAAGAAGATTCCCCTTTCCAGAATCCGGCGCAGATATCTACCAGAATGGAAGTTCCCAATAAAGGTCCTGTTAAGGAATCCGACGATTCATCTAATGATTCTGATTGATTCGTTCGCTAACAGAACGCTTGAGAGGGACCGGGAAAAACCGTGCCGTTTTTGAAGGGCATTCTTCAATCGTACTTTTTACCTTTTAATTAGCCTTTCGGACATCATTTCCCGGCCCCTCAGCTTCCCGTTAGACCAACCAGCAGAGG
>JABMRO010000827.1 GCA_013202635.1 Planctomycetota bacterium | reverse complement strand
GTATTCGGGCGGCTCTTCAAGGACTTTTAACAGACAGTTCTGAGAGGCGTCATTTAACCTTTCGGCTTCGCTGAGGACAAAGACCTTTCTTTGTGAAAGTGTCGGCTTGGTCGATACCTTTGGGATTAGAAACTCTCGAATGACATCTATCGGCAAATCCACGGGTGGAGGTTTGCCCTTGCCGTCTTTAGTGAATTCCCGCAATTCCTTATAGATGTGATTGAAATCCGGATGTGAGCCGGCTTCGAAGAGTTGGCAGGACCGGCACGCACCGCAACTGTCGGCTCGATGCTCAACACTTGTCTCTCCTCTCTCGTCCCTGCTCTGTTTTCTGTCTTCTGTTTTCTGTCTTCTGTCAGTTACGGGGCTTTGGCAAAGAAGCAATTTGGCCCACTCGCGCGCGGTTTTGAATTTGCCGACACCTTCAGGACCGGCAAATATGTATGCATGCGCCCATTTGCCCGAGGCAAAGGCCCTTTGTAAAATATCTACTGCTTTGTCCTGACAGAAAATCTCTTTGATTGACATCTAATATAATCCCATCGGCTTAAGGTTTCCGTTTGTGCGCGGATGAGTATCTTTACAATAATAGTTTATTATTTTACTCGCGGGAATTTACTACCCTTTAAGGGTATAAAGCTCGCTTCTGAGATAAGCTGCAATATCTTATTGTGAACTGTTTCAATATCGCCTTTGGCATCTACTGTTAAAAAGTTTTCCTGCTGTTTGGCCAATTGTAAGAATCCTTCACGGACTTTTTGGTGGTAACTGTCACCCTTTTGCTCCATTCTGTCGAGCTGCCGATTCAGACGTTGCGAAGCGGTCTGCAAATCCACATTGAGAATAATAGTCAAGTCCGGCCATACTCTTTCAAGGCAATCGGTCGCAATTTTAATTACTTTGTCCATTCCGAAACCACCGGCACAGCCCTGATAAGCGCACGTGCTCGATAGCCATCTGTCAAGGACGATACACTGATTCGCTTCTAACGCAGGCGCTATTTTTTCCGCCCAAAGCTGTGCCCTTGCCGCCATATATAACAGCAGCTCTGTACGCGTATCCATTGCGTCATGTTCGGGGCTTAACAGGATTTGTCGAATCTTCTCTCCGATTTCGGTATCGCCGGGGTCGCGAAAACCGATAGTTGAAACGCCCTGTTCTTTCAGCCATTGGATTAATAGTTTCGCATGCGTACTTTTCCCGCAGCCGTCCGGCCCGTCAAGTACTATAAACCTGCCTGAAAAGATGTCTTGGATATTTTTATTGTTCAACTTTTTCTACCTTGAGTTCGATTGTTCTTTAGCTTGTTTTAGAAGTGTCCCGAGAGAGCTTTCCACATGCAGCTCTTTAGCCCACTTATACAGATAATCCCTGTCGAGACAATCGTATTGGACCACAGCGACTCCAAGAGCATCCTGAAATTGCTGGCTGGATTCACTCTCTTTGGCCCACTCCAGTTTACTCAAAATCACATCTTCCGGCGAAACTACCCAAACGTCTAAATCCATTATATTAGATTTTCGTCTTCTTTGAAATTCTTCTCTGCTGAAAGGACGGTCTTTGCGGATAATAAAATCGGCCTTGAAGCTGTTACGAATATCAATCACATTGAACATTGAATTGTTCTTAAAGGCATCACATGCGGCATCAAGATTAACATAGTAATCATCGCCGAGAGATTTTACAAAAGCTATAAGCTGTTCTTCCGATGGCGCTATAATGATATCGGCGTCGTTTGTCGCTCTTGGCCGACCGTGTAAGCTGCTTGAGTAAGAGCCGGAAAGCATATATGGAATACCTTCCTGGTTTAATTTCTCAATTAGTATTTGTAGGGAGGCTTCCTGGCTTGTCATATCTACTTCTCAATATCGGGGTAGATTTGTTTGAATAAAACATCACCAATCATAAGGCGTAGAACTTCCTGCTTTGTTTTTTGTTCATCATAACTGGGATTACGTCCTCTTACGCCCGCTTCGACTATACTGCGAAGATTATCGCTCAGCCCGAATGCCATTTTAAGGCGCACTTCCGGCCCCAGTCGCCGCAGTATTTCGAACTGCTTTCTAACAGCTTCAATAGTAGTATCCGCTGGTATCGTGTTCATCTTGGCATCCTCAACTCGCAGCCATCCGGCCCGTCAAGCATTATAAACCTGCCTGAAAATTTGTCTTTCAAAACTGATTTCACCTAATCTTCTGTTGGATATTTAAGTAAGTCTTCCGAATTTGAATCTGTTATGCGGCCATCATACTCTAAATCAAGAGAGCTTACAAATCTTACCGCAGTGACGGCTACTATTAACCAAAGAACTTGACCTATAACGATGCTCCCGATTGTTATAATGTACTGCGAAATTGTTTCAGGATTATTAGGTATTTTTAATAATACCCAGAGAAGAGGCATTACCGTGCTCAGACAAAACAATGCAACTAATTCTTTTGATTCTAATAGTTTGAATTTGCTTAGGAACTTGAAGCTCTTAAAGGCTCTGCAATCATGGACAAGTATAAGTGCAGGGATGAATAAAGAAACTTTTATCATAATTAACGTCGCAGCAGTTGAACATAACCGGTATAACCAGGGAGTAGATTTTGCAGATTCAATAAAACCTGTGTTTGTGGAGGTGAAATATTTTATTATTAAAAAGATAATCCAGGTTAAAATAAAATAGAGAGCTACGTAAATAAAACCGAATCTGACCATACGCCAGAAGAAGTGTTTCCCTGTCTTTAGTAAATCCATAGGCGTTTGTTCTTTCGGGCCTTCCAGGTGTATTGTTCGCAGAAAACCATAATATAGTATCATTGAGACTACCGCCAGACTCAGAAGAAAAAATATAGACGGTAAAAACAATGTTTTCGTTAAATCAGGTTCTGTGAATCCAAACAGACTGTGTGAAAGTTCAGCTAAGGTGTAGAGGCCAACGATGAGACTTACCTCAGGCCAGCGAATTCTTAAAATCACTAAAGTTTTTTGGGTTTCAATCATTTCTTCAATTTTAACAATACTGTTTTCGTTTCTCACGAAGCGACAACAGCTTTTATTATCTCGCCAACTGGAAATTATCTTCGCCGACAAGTTGCCTCATTTTTCTGCAGAAGTCAAGGTCGGGATTGACGCTCAGGCCCTTATCAGCGGCCGTTCTGACTCTGCCTTTGTCTGTCCTTACCGCAACATAAACAGGACTTTTACCTTTATGGTGCAGGCAGATGCTCTTTATCATAGCC
>JABMRO010000826.1 GCA_013202635.1 Planctomycetota bacterium | reverse complement strand
GGATAATTGGTGAACGTAAAAAAAACTCACTCAACCACGACAGCCGTGCCGTAGGCCAGAATCTCAGATGCCCCTCCCATAATCATCGACGTCGAAAAGCTCACTCGCACAATAGCATTGGCTCCTAATTTTTGAGCGTCTTCTATCATCCTGTCAAGGGCCTGTTCCCGTGACTCGGCCATCATCTTGGTATAGTCGGTTATCTCACCTCCGACTATGTGCCGCAGTATTGCCATAATGTCTCTGCCGATGTGCCGGGCTCGAATCGTATTGCCTTTGGCAAGTCCAAGTTGCTTAACAATCTTCTTCCCCGCAATTGTGTCTGTTGTTGATAAAAGCATTGTCTTACCTCCTTACGTTTCTATAACGGTCTTTTTGCCAGAAGTGAAGTCTCTCCCGCGACACCGAGACCAGCAGAATCGCCAGGCCGGCAATAAGTACCAGCAGGCCGGCTTTCAAGAGTATGCCTACTGTAGCATCTGTGATTATCTCTTCTATCAGCTTGAATCCGCCGTAGATTACCAGCAGGATAGCAGATACTGAAAAGACAATCCAGCCGATGCTGCGCTCGATTCGGTTATAAACGCCGCCCCAGTAGTCCTGCCATATTTTGTCCTCAGGCTCAACAAGCGTTACCTCATCGGTAATAGCTTTAAGTTTCCTGAACTCTTTCAGCTCAGCCTTACATTCAGAGCATCCGGTCAGATGCTCTTCGAATTGATGTTTCTGTTCGTTATTCAATTCATTGTCCAGGTAGCCCATCATTAAATCTTTATAATCATGGCATGTCATTTATGCTACCTCCTTTCCCTGTACTCAATAATTCTTCCAGCCTCTTACGTGCGTAGTACAACCTGCTCGTAATCGTACCTTTATTACAATAAAGGGCCTCAGCGATTTGTTCATATGACATATTTTGAAAATGTCGCAGGATAATCACTTCTCGATGTTTATCATCCAGCTTGCTGATTGCCTGCCAGACTTTGTCTTTGAGTTCATTCCTTCCGGCAACAGCCTCCGGCGAAAAGCAATCCGTGGCGGCCGGTATTTCCGGGCAGTTTTCTGAATCAAGAGATTTTGCTTTTCTATATCTTCGTTTTCTTAAATGGCTGATACAAAGATTTTTCAGTATTTGATAGAACCAGGGGAAAAACTTTCGTTCCGGTTTGAGGTGTCTGATATTCCGGTATGCTCGGATAAAAGCTTCCTGGGAAAGGTCCATTGCGTCTTCGCGATTACCCACAAGCCCCAGTGCGATAAAATAAGCGTCTTTCATATATCTGTTCACAAGAACTTCAAACGCCGCGGGAGAACCCCGGCGGCAGCGCCGCATTGCTGTTATTTCTTCCTGGCACATGCTCGTCACTCGTTCAGGCTCCAATTCAAGGTTCTCTCAGCTTGGCCCAAAAACACTGTTTCTACAGTAATATACACTCCAGACGCTCATTTTCTTCAAATTATTTTCCAAAATTTTTAACGCCCCATAATCACTCCAATCTTGTGAGGATATTGCTTATCTCAGTACAATATTAAACACTCGAAATTCTGCATTTTTTTCTCTACACTTCGGGCATCCTCCATTTTGCAGAACACTTCGGACATCGCCCGATTTTACCCGCATATTGACTTAGTATTTTAACTCGCTGTCCACACGATAAGGGAAAAGAATAAACACGCTCAGTGCACCTCAAAGTACATCCACACCGTTTGAATTCACCGAAGCATTCTACACAATCCTGCTGGCCAGCGGAAAGATATTCTTCTTCTCCGGTCCTCTCTGGCTACAGAGGGTTTTAATGTACGATGTGAGTTGAAATGTAAAAATCCTTGACTTGCAAAGCTCAAAGTTACTATTAAAACTCTGTGCTTCGCGCAATACCAAATAACACATCCTCTATTCGGAAAACCAGGCAGATTCCAGGCTTATTGTGCCCGAAATAGACAAATAGCTATATGCTTAACTAATTATATACCAAATTAGCTGCCTTGCCGTCAAGCGAAAATCCAGCATTAAAGGAGTAAAAGTAACAAAATTGAGATAGTTACGCCCGTTTTCGGTATAAAAGCTTTGTGGATATGGAGATAATGCTAAAAGTGATTATCGCAAGAATGGATTATATTCTCTTTCATGGGCTATTGCGGTAATAGGGCCATGGCCGGGATAGACTTTTGTTTCATCAGGCAGGGTGAAGAGTTTTTCCCTTATGCTTTGTAACAATTGTTCCGTATCTCCATTCGGAAAGTCTGTCCGGCCGATTGAGTCGGCAAACAACGCATCATCCGTAAAGACAATTCCTTCATCTTCTGAATACAGGCAGATGCCGCCCGGCGTATGGCCGGGGGTATGAAGTACACTTAGCTTTATGTCGGCCTGTTCGATGACGCTTTGCTCTTCCAAAGAAAAATCAGCCGGCTCTATGCTGAAGGCGGCACCTGTCATAGCGGAAAGATTTGTATATGGCTCTGTGAGCATTTCGGCGTCGAGCTTATGGATATGAACTTTTATATCCGGAAATTCAGCTCGCAGTGCGGCCACCCCTTCAATGTGGTCGATATGGCCGTGAGTCAGGACTACAGCAACAGGATTTAATTTATGTTCCTGAAGGAACTTGATTAGCTTATCCGCCCCAAGGCCTGCGTCAACAATCAGGCAGTCTTTAGCGGCCTCGCTGCTGCGGATAACATAACAGTTGGTTTCATACGCACCTAAAATTAAACGGTCGATTTTCATTCAGATATTCTCCTGAAAACACGGTAAGCTAATAAAAATAGCTCCGAAAGTCAACAGTCTTTGGGCTTGACCGAAAGGTTTAAGTTTGTTAGTGTGCCATCGTTATAAAAAAAGGAAGACGAAACGTATAGAAGGAAGCTATACGCGATATTGGAGTAATCTATCGAATGAAGGATTTTAAGAGAGTATTTCAATATATCTGGCCTCAATGGCACAGACTGGTAACTATTGGATGCAGTGCGCTGCTTATCGGAATACTTTTTTCAATCAGCTTCGCAACGATTTTGCCGCTCTTGAAAGTTATGATGGGCGAAGAGGGAATGCATGGCTGGGTCAATAGAAAGATTAGCGAAAATCGCTATGGACTTAGTTTTTATGTGCCCGACAGTATTGAACTTTCCGACCCGAACGTGGCGTTTTTTTTGAGAATTGCCGGCGTTAAGAAAAACAGCTTAGCCGAACAGGCAGGGCTCGAACAACAAGACCAGATTGTCGGAGCCGGCGGCAGTTTAATCAACGAAAACAGAGATAAGATACCGTCGAGCATACTGCTCGAGGAGCTGGCCACAATCACCGTACCGGATGTTGGAGCCAGGTCCATAGTAGTTGAATGCCGCAGGCTTGATGAAAATGGGCAGTTGAAACCGTTAACGAGGACACTACGGGTCGGAAAAAAGCCTTTCTATACCGATTACGCACAAAGGCTTCTTAGGTTCATACCAAAAGAGCGGACAAGAGAGAATAAGAAAAAGACCGTAATATTTATCATACTTATGATGGCGGTTGTTACAACGGTGCGATGTATCGCACGATTCTATCAGGATTACACAGTACAAAAGCTTATGCATACTTCACTGGTCCATTTGCGAAGAGATGCTTTCAGGCATTCTCTGGATATTCCAGTTAGCTTTTTTGCCGATGAAGGTTCGAGCAATACTGCCAGCAAGTTGTATGGAGATGTAATGGTAGTCGGCATTGGGATTAAGATATTATTAGGCAAAACCCTTCGCGAGCCGTTAAAAGCAATTGGTTTGATTGTGTGTGCAATGTGGATAGACCGCAATCTAACGCTGGTATTTCTGTGTGGAGCGCCTTTGTTCCTTTACGTCATCAGCAAGCTCGGTCGAAAAATAAAACGGGCAACTAAAAAATCGCTTGCGGCCTGGGCGGAAATGCTTGGAAAGTTGAAAGAAGCACTCGAGTCCATCAAGGTTATAAAGGTCTATAACCAGCAGGAACACGAAGGGGATAGTTTTACAGTAATCAACCGTAGGCTTTTAAAACGACAGTTACGAATTGCAAAGGTGGATTCAGCAACAGATCCTTTAATGGAAACACTCGGGATGATGGCCGGTTCTGTGTGTTTGGTTTTCGGTGCACACTGGGTTTATAAGGGGGCGGTGCAGCCGGCCGATTTCTTCACACTGCTTATTCTGCTCGGCGCTACGGCCGATTCAATACGCAGGATGAGCGATGTATGGAACAAGATTCAACAGGCCAACGCCGCCGCTGAACGGGTATATGCGATAATCGACGAGAAACCGGAAATCGAAAGCCCGGATGCTTTTGAACTTGAGCCGCTAAAAAGTAAAATCGAGTTCAGGGACATCGTATTTACTTACCCGAGTTCTGAAACCCCGGTATTAAAGGGAATCAACCTGTCAGTGGAAGCCGGGCACAATGTTGCTATAGTAGGGCCAAATGGCTCGGGAAAAACCACTCTGGCAAATCTGATACCGAGATTTTATGACCCGGATACCGGCCGGATATTAATTGACGGTAAAGACATTCACGAGGCGACACTATTTAGTCTGCGAAGCCAGATTGGAATGGTTACACAAAATGTTGTAACTTTCAATGATACGATAGCGGCAAATATTGCTTATGGTAAACAAGACGCAACCAGAGAAGAAATCATTTCGGCGGCAAAGCGCGCGTTCGCGCACGAATTTATTTCTCCTTTGCCCGACGGCTATGACTCAGTCATAGGTGAGCAGGGTTCCGGCCTTAGTGGCGGACAGTTGCAGAGAATTGTTATTGCAAGAGCGATTTTGAAAAATCCCGCCATCCTGATTTTCGACGAGGCAACAAGCCAGATTGATGCTGACAGTGAAGCAAAAATTCATAAAGCTATCGAGGAAATTATGCAGGACAGGACCAGCTTCATAATAGCCCACAGATTCAGCACCGTTATTACGGCGGATGTGATAGTGGTAATGGATGACGGCCGAATTATCGCTCAGGGTCAGCACGATGAGCTTATACAAACCTGCTCATTGTACCAAAGCTTGTACGAAACGCAGTTAGGAAAACAAACATAGTCTAAAAAAGTGAATAGTTGCTTCGTAGAAAAGCTTCTGAAAATCTTGTTTTGATCCTAAGATCTCTTTTCTGGCATAGCATGTGCTTATCTTCCAAGCATGAGCACTACAACTAAATCTCCAAAAAAGTTAGCGGCTGCAGCGTACCGCATAGC
>JABMRO010000069.1 GCA_013202635.1 Planctomycetota bacterium | reverse complement strand
GCCGCTCTTCAGGCCAGCGGCGGGGCTGAACATTGAACCCTGAACCTGTGAACGCTTACCTATTTCTTGAGGACCTTTAAATCGGGCCGCACGTACTTGCCATCTCTTGGATTAGCCGCTTTTCCCATTCGCTCCAACGGTTGATTAGAGGGTTTGACTGAACATTTCATCTGAGATGGTTCCATCGGTAACCTTGGTGACTGGTCCGCTCATTGAAATCAAGAAGTCCCTTGAGATGGTGATCTCAATGATACCTCCAGGCATGTGGACAGCTACTTGAGAGTCACACAACCCTAACTTGTAGGCAACGGCTGCTGCTGCACAACTACTACTGCCGGAGGCCAGGGTATACCCTGCCCCTCGTTCCCAGATCTCGATCTGAATGTTGTCACGATCCAGAATTTTCATGAACTGAACATTGGTTCGATTTGGAAAGCGGGGATCTTTTTCGATTTGAGGGCCCCATTTTTGGGCTTCTTCCGTAGTAACCTCATCGCGAAGAATGATACAGTGTGGATTCCCAATAGTAACTGCGCAAAAGAGTAGCTCCTGTCCATCAACAAGGATTGCCTCGTTCATGACTTCCCTGGACGGTCCCTCAACAGGTATCTGGCGACTGTCAAAGCTGACTCTACCCATGTCCACGGTGACATTTTTGCCCCCTTTGTGCACTTGGGCACTGACCTTGCCTCCCGCAGTCAGTATCGTGAATGGTCTCTCCTGAACCAGCCCACTGTCCCGGAGATACCGGGAGAAGATTCGCAAACCGTTGCCGCTTTTCTCTGCCTCGCTGCCGTCTGGGTTAAAGATGCGCAGAGCGAAGTCACATTCTGAGGACTCAAAGGGGCCAAAAAGAATACCATCAGCCCCAATGCCATAATTGCGATGGCAAATCAGTCGAATCTGGGAGGAGGTTAACTGGGTGCCAACATCGGCAGGATTTAACACGATATAGTCATTCCCGAGTGCATGATATTTGAAGAATTTCATGAATGCTCCACTGTCTTCTAAGGTTACAGGTCTGTGGCCCGGCGGGGCCGGATAGGGAATCATCCAATCCGGGCGGAACCTTTGATCCGTAGAATAAAATCCCGATCCGATGCATCAATCTTATCTTCGTATTGTTCCAATACTTCTGGTACGTTGTACTGCTTGGCCACCCACAGGTAGTTGCGGGCAACGGTTTTATTCAGCCGACGATAGACCAAATAGACCTGAACATATCCATCGATGATATCTATGATATCCTTCTTGCTCAAACTTCCAACCCTACCTTCTAGCGGCGGGACATAAATAGTTGTATTCACTTCCAACACATCAGGGTTGTCAACAACATCGAGATTGGCACGGTAGATGTTGGGCCACAGATATGGATCTGTGTAGATGGTCTTCGCAATGGTCCAAAAGCTCTCTCCCTGGTGAACGTTGTGCACACTGCTAGGCTTGCCGACCGATACGGGTAGAGGATCAGGCTTTGGGACGGGCTGGATTTGCTCTTCTTTTTCGGTTGATACCTTGGTAGGTATCCTGTACCTACGAGCCTCTTGGGGTTGTGTCGTCTCTTTAACCGGAGGTGCCGGTCCGTGAGATGGTGGAAAGAGAGAAAACACACCCACCAGCATAAGCAAGAAAAGCGCCAAAAGGCCTGCGCTCCATCCCAAGGCAGCCCGTTTTCTCCAAAAGAACGAATCCTTTGATTTCGGAATCGAAGGAACTGGCTTGATATCATGGTCGATAATCTCGGGCTTCATATGCCCGTACCTTTGGTTGATAAACGTGCGTAAGGCTGCTTCCGGCTTGAAATATATTTGGTTTTGGGCGGGAATCTCAATAGGCTCACCGGTTTGGGGGTTTATGCCTTGTCGCGCAGCCCTCCATTTCAATCTAAAAATGCCAAGACCGGTAATGCTTACTCGGCTATCGCGCAGAAGACCCTCACTAACAACGGCAGCCATTCCTTTGAGCAAGTCATGGGTCACTCGCTTCGAGACTCCAGCCTCGTCGGCAATGCACCCTACCAAATCCGAAAAGGTAATTTTTTTACTCATTATCAAGACTCTGGGCCTTTATGTGGCCTTTGAGGACCGAACTGGGATGAAAAGACACGCCCCGCTTTGGCGGCAGCATCACAAATGTTTTGTGGTGGGGATTGTAGGCTTTCCGCTTCTGCCGGACATGCGTCCCAAAAGTACCGAACTTGGGAATGGTAAAGCTGAGATCTTCATCAAGCGTTTTCTTGAAAACCTCAGTGATGACTCTCAGCAACCGCCTAATTTCACGTTGCGACAGCGCCAATCGTTCAGATAGACGTTTGATAACCTCAGAATTATTCATAAGCAGCTCCAGAAGGGGCAGAAGTTTGCATAAGCGCATCATGAAGCTTAATGTTACAACTATGCAGTAAGCAAGCTATATTCATAACCTTTTCGCCTTATTCATTCTTACTCTTTACACCAGGCCTTATTCCGATAAGCAGTCTATTGTG
>JABMRO010000825.1 GCA_013202635.1 Planctomycetota bacterium | reverse complement strand
GTAATTCAGTGGTAGAATGTCAGCTTCCCAAGCTGAATGTCGTGGGTTCGAATCCCATCGCCCGCTTTTGCCATAGGTTTTCTCTGGGCAAAAGCATATGATCGTCTAAGGTGTATAAAATCTTTACTTTGAGTTGCTCCTGTCAAAATAATGTCAATATTTCCGGCAAGTTACTTTCAAAGATAACAGTCATTTGAAATCAAAAGCAATAACAAAAAGTGTGGCAGCGGTTATTATTTTTGGTGTAATATGTGCTTTGACTGCTTACTTTGCGCCGGATGGCGAACAAGATTTGCAAACAAGCATGTGGTATAGTGTAGTTCCTCCTGTACTGGCAATTCTGTTGGCTTTTTTGACTCGCCATGTCCTTCTGAGTTTGGGAATTGCTATTGTAGCAGGCGGTTTGCTGACCAAGGTTCCACAAAGTCCATTGAGTGCTGCCGCTTGGTTTGAAGGATTCAAATCAGTAGGTATTTATGTAGCGGGTACTGTTACAAGCAAAACGAATTTGCAGATCCTTGCATTTCTGCCGCCAATCTTCGTGATGATAGAGATAGTCATCGCTTCCGGAGGTTTTAAGGGAATCATAGTGTGGCTCTTGAAGTGGGTAAAAGGCAGGAAATCCACACAAACGGCTACCGCTCTGATGGGAATACTGTGTTTCATTGACGACTATACTAATGCCATAATCGTTGGCTCGATGATGCAGCCAATCACCGACCGGTTTCGTGTCAGCCGCGAAAAACTTGCCTTTCTTGTTGATGCCACCAGCGCACCCATTGCAGGACTCGCAGTGATTAGCACATGGATAGCCTATGAAGTGGGTCTTCTGACCCAAATCGCAGAGGAGCTGAACATTGACAGAAGCGGATATTCGCTGTTCTTCGACGCACTGAGTTTTCGTTTCTATTGTCTGCTGATGATAGCTTTTGTCTTTTTGCATATAATTCTGGGCATAGATTTTGGGCCAATGAAAACTGCAGAAGACCTGGCCAAGAATGTGCCCGGAGAAAATAACCAAATCGGCCCGTCTCAAAATACATCTGATTCTGCTACAAAAGCTGTCGGGCAGCAATCCTCACGGGCAATCAAGGCCCTGATACCGCTGGGGGGACTAATATTGTTTCATATAACCGGGCTTTGGATCGACGGTGGCGGGCCTGCTATGCTTCGACAAGGCGGTTCGCTTCTCAGTTGGCTTTACTGGCGTGACGTTATTAGCGCCGCCGAAAATACACACCTGATTCTCGATTTCGCAGCGCTCTTCGGCCTGGCATTGGCCTTGCTGTGCTCACAACTCTTCGGTTCACTGCGCATGCCTGTTATTAGCAATTGCTTCAAGCGAGGCGTCAAGCGGGCTATGATTCCCTTTGTTATACTTATTCTTGCC
Source organism: Planctomycetota bacterium (assembly GCA_013202635.1). Taxonomy (GTDB): domain Bacteria; phylum Planctomycetota; class Phycisphaerae; order Sedimentisphaerales; family Anaerobacaceae; genus NIOZ-UU13. Next base: position 3,368 of record JABMRO010000825.1, on the reverse strand, counting down.
TGGTCGCTCAAGAATTGCTGTGACAGCCTGAAAACCGGAGAGTTCCTGACGGCAATTCTGGCCGGAAGAGTCTCGCCTCATTGGTTTCCGCCGGCAGTTTTTCTCGTTGCCTCGGTGACCTCATTTGCAACAGGCACGAGCTATGGAACGATGGCCATTCTCATACCCACTGCCATTCCAGTCGCCTTCGCACTCGATGGGAACACTTACGGCCTGACCACAATGATAAGCCTTGGCGCAGTCCTGGATGGTGCAATCTTCGGCGACCATTGTTCGCCCATCTCCGATACGACGATTATGAGTTCCATTGCCAGTTCCTGTGACCTCATAGAGCACGTTCGTACGCAATTACCCTACAGTCTGTTTGTCGCCGGGCTCGCTTTGTTCTGTGCTTACCTTCCCAGTGCTTTTGGCCTTGCGCCGGGATGGAGCTTTGTCCTGGCAATATCAGCTATGACTTGCTTTTTCGCAGCTCTCGCTCGACGCAAGAAAGCAAAATAGTGCTGAATAACCAAATATGCATATACTTGCTTACAAATTTCACCTGGATTCAAAGCCATCGGAGCACATTTCTTAGCCTCACTATGGTGGCGGTTGGGAAGATAATGAGCGATATCTATCGTCCTTGCCGGATTTTTCAGCCTTACATGTAAATAATCCCTGAAAAACAGTTCTTCAGCGACGGCTAAAACAAACACCGCAGTGTAATTGAATCCGGGGAGTCCGGGGGATTATTATCGGAATTGATGCAGTTACCTCTATAAACAATATGGGTTTAAAAATATGCAATTATGCCGCTTATCCCCTTATTATCGGGGCTTATCAAAAAACTATCGATTGTTATTTTTTCAGTCTATTGCCTTGACGAAACACCTTTATTATGATAAAAAAATACTCTATCATTAGCGGTCTCATGGAGGGGTATCCCGAATTTTCCTGTAGAGAGGAGCGTATCATTGGGGCTGAAGAAACGTTTTTTTGGATTAATATACTACTTTAGGACTATAGCCTTTTATGTATATGGTTAGAGCTAACCACAAACTAATACGGCATAGATCGCTTTCTTTTGCGCATAAGGCAACAGGAGGAATGCCACTATGGTTCGTTTGGGTTCTGGCGGTTGTGCTTTTGGTATCCGCCGGCATAACTTACCGTATTTTGGCATCTGGTTTGGAGCGCTTTGTTAGTAAAACTATCAAGCTGCCAGTGCCGATGAGTGCTTTCCCATCGCAAATTGGCAACTGGTCAGGAAAAGACTTGCCTATTCCAAATACTACTAAGGAATATATGGAGAAGAACTTTGCGGACGATTATTTTAGCAGACGATATGTTAACTCTGTCACCAAGGCCTGGGCTGACGTTTATGTCGTATATTGCTCGTCCCGGCCGGGAGGTATATTAGGTCATCGGCCTCGAGTGTGCTATCTCGGGTATGGCTGGATCCACGATGGTACCGAAGCTTCGCAGATTATCTCGCGAGCCGGCAAGAAAATACCTTATCTAATACATCGCTTCCGTAGGCCCGCTCCAAAGCACGATCAGACAGTTGTCTTGAACTTCTACATTTTAAACGGTCGGCTTACTGCCAACGAAAAGGACTTTTCCGGCCTGCTTGGTCGAAGGCTCAATATTGCCGGTGATTTAGCTCAATATGTGGCACAGGTACAGATAAGCTCGGTACTGGAAAATTCAGTCCGAACGATGGCAAAGGACGTAGTAGATTTGATTCTGGATTATCTCCCGGACCAGGATGGTAACGTCCGTGCGGCTAAACATAACAACTTCTAAAGAAGATAGAGTTTTGAAATTGCCCATCCGGATGCCGATGAAGGCTGGAATCGGAAGGCAATAATAAGTTGTGTAGTTACTGAAAGTTACATTGATGTTTCAATGCAACCGACGGGGACGGAGTGTAAATTATTCTGAAAATGACACTTTCGCTACCTAAGACTATCTCAGAGAGCCCATTCCAATCACAAAGGGTTTCCGGCAGAATCTCATCCGTCGAGTCCCTAAGGTTATTAGCAAGTCTTGGAATTGTCTGGTTTCACGTAGGTGCTCCAGGAGCCGGGATTGGTTACGGAGGGCTACCAGCATTTATGGTAATTTCTGTAGCTTTTAGTGCAATTGATTACAAGCATAAAAATTTACTATCAATCTTTACCTCAAAATTTCAACGCATGGGTATTCCCTGGTTATTTTGAAGTATTATCTATATATTAGCAAAATGTGGGAAGGCTTTATGGCAAAGAAACACTCAAATATTTGAATTTCAACCTTATATGCTATTAACAGGAGTTTCCATTCATCTGTGGTACTTGCCCTTTGCCTTGGTGATTACTGTTTTGATCGATTACGCTTCACGAAAAGAGATTCTAAATGATATTGCATTAGTTTTTCTTCTTTATGGTTCTTCTATGGCCGTGACCTGGGTAATCCATCAAACCCCTCTTCGAATATTCGTTTGAGAATTCCATACGAACAATGGCATAGGATATGGCAGATTTGGTTTTGAATTATATCCCGGACGAACTGGCAGTCGCGGTAGTATAGCGGGATATTCCTTCACTGATAGCGAATGCTACCGCAAAGATTAAGCTTGTAGAAATCAAAGAAAGAATTTAGTTGCAAAGCAGGCTTCAAAAGATAGTGTACTGATATTAAGCCGCTACAAACGCTAACATAGCCGTCTGATAAGGAAAAAGACAATGAAAAAATTTGCTTTGATCGGCGCGGGAGGTTATATCGCACCCCGTCATATGAAAGCAATTAAAGAAACCGGAAACGTTCTTATTGTGGCATTGGACCCGAATGATTCTGTCGGCATCATTGATTCATATTTTCCAAATGCTGATTTTTTTACAGAGTTTGAACGTTTTGACAGACATCTTGAAAAATTGCGTCGAGAAAATAACCAGCGTATCGACTATATCAGTATTTGTTCTCCCAACTATCTCCATGATGCTCATATCCGATTTGCTCTACGAATAGGAGCAGATGCTATATGTGAAAAGCCGGTAGTATTGAATCCCTGGAATGTGGATGCTCTTGATGAGATTGCCCAGGAGACAGGAAAAACGGTTAATACGATTCTGCAACTTAGGCTGCATCCTGCTATATCAGAGCTGAAAAAGCGCATAGATAAATCACCAAAAGGAAAGAAGTATGATATTGACTTGGCCTATATTACCGCTCGTGGGCACTGGTATATGATTTCATGGAAAGGTAATGTTTCCAAATCCGGTGGTGTTGCCACTAATATTGGTATTCATTTTTTTGATATGCTATCCTATTTATTTGGAGGTTTAAAAGATAACATTGTTCATTACTGCGATAAAAGCAAAGCTGCCGGCTACCTTGAATTCAAT
>JABMRO010000824.1 GCA_013202635.1 Planctomycetota bacterium | reverse complement strand
TTCCCGCCACCATCGACAACTGCAGGGCGGTAGCAAGCTTGCCGATAAACACAGGAACGATATGAATCTGTGAAGTAATAAAATAAACAATAGTAAAACCGATAAGCAAAAACAAATCCTTGCCGATTATCAAAACCACAACTGTCGGCGGCAGCAGGAAATCCGGCACGTGTCCCCGCTGTGAGGCCAACAACAGACACGCACAGGTCATGAGCAACTTGTCTGCAATAGGGTCAAGAAACGCTCCAAGTTTTGTAACCTGCTTTTTTCTGCGAGCCAAATAACCGTCGATGCCATCGCTAATCGCCATAACCAAAAAAATAACAATTGAAATATATCGCATTGCGTTCTGTTCACCGGGACTAAGTGCAGGATCATTTGTCTTCAGCATAAAGCTGACAAATGGAGCTATCAACAATATCCTGAAAATCGTTATGCGACTGGCCCAATTTAGCTTCATATTTATGCCATTTATTATTGACTATCAATAACTAATTATCGCCCTTTTAGTCGTAAAAATATTATAAGACCAGGAATACAACAACAGCAACAACTTCCTTCAATAATGGGAACTATGTTAAAGGAAAAATTAGTATTTGGCAAGAGATAGATTGGCCCAAATTAGGTAGAGAAAGCCCAGGTGGTATAAATAACTATGACAGCAGAAAGCTGGTAATACCGTCAATTGTGCATTACCGCTTTTACGAGTACAAGCTTCGCTGGAATGATAATTAGTACTTATTCTTTGTCAAGGCCAAGGCCGCGGCCTGGGTTCCCCTTCGATTTACCCTTGGCCTTACCTTTGCCCTTCTTCTCGATTCGAAGCCCTTTAGGCAGCTCCTCATACGATATAAATCCCCACGGGCCTTCCAAATTAACGCCTACTTCCCATTGGATTTCACCGAGGCGGTAATAATGGCCTTTGAAATAGTAATGGTTGGGAAAATCAATGACAACATAGATGCCGCGCCCCGAATCATAAACAAGCTCTACGCCCTGGTATTTGCGTCGATAACCATGAGCAGGAGCGTGCGGAGGAGGCCCGGGTTTACGTTCGTATCTACGTTCCGAACGTGTACCAATCGAAAAGCTCCTGCATGAGACAAGCATAAGCGGCATACAAATCAGAAAAATCATCGATAAGAACTTAAATTTCATATTTAATCCCTCGCAACATTTCATTAATCAATAATCCGTGGAGACCGTTATATCACCATAAAATATAGTACAAATTCAGAACGAATCAACAGATTATTGCAAAAAAGGAAAAATACCGGAACATTTTCCGGTCTTAATTTATTTGATGTAAACCGCTATGATGATACAATCGAGGGGCAATGTTGAACATTATCTATCAACGCATTATAGCGGACTTAAAAGAGATTTAACATGAGCAGTCAACATGCAATAATATATCACGACCTGGCAGTTTTGCTCGATGCGGGGCTGCCGATACTAAAGTCACTTAATATAATCAGCGAAGGGTTAAAAGGGCATCTGAGAATAATTTTTTCCAACTTAAGTGAATCCGTCTCCAAGGGTAATACCTTTGCAGATTCGATGGCCAAATATCCAAAGGTCTTTGCCAGGCTGGATTTAATGTTGATAAAATCAGCGGAACTCTCGGGGGAATTACCCAATTGTTTTAAGATGCTCTCAAAATGGTACGAGTTTAAAAAACGAATAAAAGGAATTCTAATTTCAGGATTTATGCTGCCATTTATGATTTTTCATATTATGGTAATTATTGTTCCTCTGCCATCTTTGGTTTTAGGCAAAATCAGCTCATCCGAATATTTGTTGACAGTTGCAAAAGGATTAGGTTTCCTTTATTTGCTGATAGGAATACCCTTGACCCTTTACTACTCCACGCCAAATACCGGCCTTTTCCGCAGACTTTTGGATGCCCTGACACTGAGAATACCAATTCTAGGCCTGGCTGTTAGGCAGCTCTCGATATGCCGGTATTGCAGGGGCTTTAACATGCTCTATAAAGCCGGTTTGCCCATCGCACAATGCGCGGCACAAGCCACCGAGCTAACAGGAAACTTAATCGTAGCAGATATGTTTAAAGGTGGTTCAGCAAGTATAGAAGCAGGTAATATGGCCTATGAAGGATTTTCTCGCAGATTACCTTTGGATTATCTCAACATCTGGCAAACCGGAGAACAAATCGGAGAACTCGACAAGATGGCCGACAAGATAGCCGATATTTCCGGCGACAGGGCCGAGCTGCTATTCACTGAATTTGCCAAGTGGCTGCCGAGATTGCTTTATGCCCTGATCTGCGTTGTAATGATTATACAAATACTTAGTATGGCAGGGGCAATACGTTCCTCATATATTCCTTGATATAAACCACCGCGATGGTATAATCGTCAGGATTTATTAAGGACAAAAAATGGCTTTATTAAATGTTAATATCGACCACGTAGCGACGGTGCGTCAGGCACGCAAGACCGATGAGCCGGACCCCGTCTGGGCGGCGGCTGAATGCGAACTGGCCGGGGCAAACGGAATCACTATCCACCTGCGCCAGGACAGAAGGCATATCTGCGACAGAGATGTTCGACTGTTAAAAGAAACGGTCGCATGCAAATTGAATCTTGAGATGTGTATGGCTGAACCCATAGTTAAAATCGCCGAAGAAATTCGGCCCGACCAGATAACCTTAGTACCCGAAAAAAGAGCTGAGCTGACCACCGAAGGCGGTTTGGATTGCCTCAGATACAAAAGACGCCTTGCCGAGGTTGTCAAAAGGATGCACAAGAAACGTATTCTGGTCAGCACCTTTATCGCACCCGATAAAGAGCAAATAATCGCTTCGGCCCAGACCGGCTGTGACGCCATAGAGCTGCACACCGGCATGTACGCAAACGCCGCAAGTGAAAGAGCCGTCAAAAAAAGATTGAGTGATTTGCAGGCCGGTAAGGACCTTGCGATTGAAAACAAGCTAGTGGTTCATGCAGGGCACGGACTGACTTATCGTAACATCGCGGGCGTGGCACGCATCAAAGACCTTTGTGAGTTCAATATCGGGCACAGTATTATAGCGCGGGCGGTATTCGTCGGCATAAGGCAGGCAACAGCAGAAATGATAAAACTGATAGACAAATTCGGTTCGTAGTTCATAAAGGAGCTAAAAAATGTTTACAGGGGCAATGGTGGCGCTGGTTACGCCTTTTCAGGAGGGCGAAATCGATTTTCAAACGCTGGACGAGCTGATTGACTTCCAGTTGGCCGGCGGCATAGACGCAATAGTTCCGGTAGGTACGACCGGTGAATGTCCTACGTTAAGTCCCGAAGAGCATAAACAGGTCATCGAAAGAGTTGTCCAGGCTGTGGGCGGACAAGTCCCTGTAATTGCAGGTGCCGGCTCGAACAGTACCGCTGAGGCAATTGACTTTACCGAATTTTCAAAAAAGGTAGGCGCTGATGCGACGTTACAGGTCGGGCCGTACTATAACAAACCCACGCAGGAAGGTTTTTATCAGCATTTCAAGGCGATAGCAGAGGAGGTTGACCTGCCCATAGTATTGTATAACATACCGGGCCGATGTGGAGCCGGTATGACAGCAGAGACTGTGGCTCGTTTAGCCGAGATTGAAAATATTGTCGCAATTAAAGAGGCGACCGGCAGCCTTGACCAGGCCAGCGAAATTGCCGCTCGATGCGATATAACCATCATCTCGGGCGATGATTCCCTTACGCTGCCGTTAGCTTCGGTAGGCGGCAAAGGTGTTATCAGCGTAGTTGCGAACATCGTGCCTGCCGACGTAAAGGCAATGACTGATTTAATTCTGGAAGGTGATTTGGTTTCTGCGAGGCAATGGCACAAAAAGCTGTTTACGCTGTGCAAAAATATGCTTACCTTAGCGACCAACCCGATACCGATTAAGGCGGCGATGGCGATGCTGAATATGGCTTCGGAGGAACTGCGTCTGCCGATGACGCCACTGGAAGAAGATAAAAAAGCTATCCTGGAGCAGACATTAAAAGATTACGGCCTGCTAAACTAACAATCACTGGTCCAACTGAGCTACAATATAACTATAACTTCTAATGCTAATTGCACCCTCGGCGAGTACTAATGATAACCTAATCTATCGTGTGCATGGTCTGGTCCTGCTCGACCTCAAAAGGCCCAAGATGGTTCTGAATCTCTACTCTGTACCTTCCCCCAAAGCCAGTTCCGCCATAACCCTGTCCATAGCCGGCAGGTACTCGCCACGAGTACCGACAGAGACCGCCTCATTGAAACTTGAACCGGCCGGAGTGAGCGACTCGCCCGGAGCCATCTATGATCTTGAACTCAGGCTCAGGCACTTCCTTTCCATTTCTCGTGCCTCCGGGAACATACAATTCCTCCGCCTGTCCCTTGAGGTTGAAACTGACCAATGCATCCCGACCTCTCTTTTCTATGGATGTCCTGGCCTGAAATGGCGGGCCGATCCTGAAAGATGTCGATTCACCGGGGCGGATCTCGAAATCGCCAAGCTTTCCTTTCCCCGCCTTGTCAATTTTGAAAGTCCATTTATTTCCCGCAGAATCGGTCTCGGTCAGCTCTAACAACACCACCCCATATCTGCCGACAGGCACTCGCCACTTTCCCCCTGAGCCACTTAACTGCTGATGTGCGGTATCCGACCAGAGAGTCAATTTAACATCCTCACCGCCCAGGTCAAGAACCCCAAACCGTGGTTTGGCTTGTCTGAACTCAACGGTGCTCCCATCCTCGGCAACATCGATACGATAGTAGTTGTTTTTCACTTTGACCAACCGGCTCAGCGGCATAAGCTCAGACTCGCCAACTCGGCGGTAGTCGAATTTCGAATTGTCATCGAGGTCTATTGCAAACACATCGCATCTCGGCTCGCGGCTGCTTTTGGCCGGTGGTTCAAATAATTTGTTGTATTTCCCGTCAAAATCACAATCAACAATGGCTATCTTATAAGCCCTGCCATCGAGAACCACACTGCCTTCACGGTAGAGCGCCGGATAAAATACAAGCCACAGGCCGCTGGAGCATTGTGCATGGAATTCTCCTCCTTTGTTCTCGTTATCTCCGTTCCGCATTGAGACAGGACCAAATTGATATGTCCTGGTAAGCCGAAACATGCTTAACCATGTACCCACATATTCATTCTCATCGGATAGTAAGCCATCGCCGTCCGTGTCCAGGAATAGCTTCACGGATTTCCTACGATCCGTAGAGCGATAGGTTATCCCCGGAATATCCTTTTCGCCCACGCGAACCACGAAGTAAACCGGTTCTTTGGGCGCATCAGCCGGCACCTCCTGTAGCCCTGCAGGCCTGACCAGCTTCGTTTCCTGCCGTTGAAGCCCCAGGTACCCTATCGGGTAAACGCCCTTGTTGGGCATGGATCTCAGCCTGGCTTTGGCCACGACCGGACCCACCGAAAAGGCTTCTTGCATCTCCTTAACTCCTCGCTCCCGTCTGGTCCTCAGTAGTATCTCATACGGCGTTTCCGTCTTCTGCAAAAATGAGAAGACCTCGCTGTTATCCCGACGGTTCATCTGCTGCGAACTCCCAGCACCACTTTTGTCGAGGTTTTCCGCATCAGCAACCGGACGCTCCCTTGCATTGAGCACAGTTTCCTTATCGGGCAGCCATGCCCTATCGAATCCGCCGTATGCAATAACAGGCAGACAAACCAAAATCACAATGCAAAGATGATTTGAAGACCTGTTCATAATCCACACCTTTCGACAAAAATACGGCTTGACCCATAGAGGTTAAACTAAAATACCGTTCGCACTATAACTACATCTATACCGTATATCTGTATTATAGACGCAAAGAAGGCGCTTTTGTTACAAAGAAATTTTAAAAATCTGACATCAAAATCTTTGTGTTAGAGAAAGTGAAACCGAAACAATATGAAAGAAAATAAGTTACAGATAAAGGCAAATATCAATGCAACAATTGTCTTAAATTGAATATAGTTTTGATTTGGCACAAGAGAACTCCTCTGTCGAGGCAGCCCCGGCAGCCGTGACGATTGATGGAGTTCTGCTTAAACATTTCTCCCAATTCTTTCGAAAATGGCGACCGCATTAGCAATTCCATCTTCATTGCGGATTTTTTCGCCCAATGCTTCAGCATTTTGCCTAATGGTCTGGCTCACCGTCACTTCGCGGATGGCGGCGGACAGCTTCTCAACCGTCAGTTTCTTCTGCGGAATGGGTTCACTGCCCACGCCAAGCGCACGTACACACCGACCCCAAAAGGGTTGGTCGCCAAAGAATGGGCAAACGATGGTAGGACAACCCGCACGTAATCCTGCGGCTGTTGTGCCGGCTCCGCCATGATGCACGACTGCCGCCATACGAGGGAAAAGCCAATCGTGAGGGGCTTTGTCTATTTTGAAAATCGTGTCCGGCAAATCACCCACTGCCAACCCACCCCACCCAGAAGCAATAATGCCCCGCTTATTCGTTTGCTTCAATGCTTCGATGACAATTCGCATCAGCCGTTGAGGATTGCGCCCGGCCATACTGCCAAAGCCAACATATATAGATGCTTCACCTTTATCGAGAAAAGCCTTCAATTCGACAGAAGGTTCCCATTCGTCCAATCGATTCAAAAACCAATACCCTGTTACATACGTATTGTCAGGCCAATCATTTGGTCGCGGCACGACATGTTTACTGAAGGAGTGCAGCACGGGAATCGACCGACCATCCGCCATATATAGTAAACCCGATGAGCTGGGAAATTTGTCAAGACCGAGTATATTGCGCCGAAATTCATTCACCATTCCTTTATACGCACGATAGCCCAGGTGTACGAGCTTATAGGTGAGCTTGTTGTACCAACCGCCAATGTTCCAATTTGGAAGACCGATAGTAGGATATTCGGCGGTCGGCACAACCATAGGCTGCGGAAGCGCCATCATCACGGGTACACCGAGCTTTTCTGCGATGGATACGGCACCTAACGCTTTGGAGTTGAAAAGTACAATGTCGGGATCCGCCCCCTGCGCTGCCTTCCATGAATCTATCATCATTTGTCTATTGATTGGTTTGGCCTGCTTCATCATCTTTATCATTGTTTTGAGCGTACCAAATACACCAACTGTATTTTCCATAGCGTCCCGGCCTTCTACGGAGTCCATCAACTTCATTAAGTCGTCGGCTGCATATCCATAGTTGAGGCCGTGATCGGTGATGAATGATTCGAAGCTGCTGCAGGTACAGATTGTCACGGTATGACCGGCGGTCTTCAAGCCTTTGCCCAATGCCACATACGGCTGGACATCACCGCGTGAACCGAAAGTTATGATAAATACGTTCATAGGTAACCACGGTGCTGTGATTTATCTCTCGTTCAAAAACTGCTAGAAATGATGCCGCTTGCATGCAAAATCTTCACTAACATTTGCCATGTATCATCAATTTGAATCCATACTATCTCATTCCGGTCAATTTGTCACCCACTACCTGGAAAATCCGGGAATAAATATTCGCCTTCAGGCTTACAGCCACTGCAGTGCATCATGATAGGTCTGGAGTGTGGCGGAAATCATCTTGCTGACGGTGTGATTGTCTTTTAAGTACTGCTGTGCCGCTTTGGAGATTTTACGTGCAAAATCACGTTTGTTTAACAAACGTTGAAGCGCACCTACTATACTAAGCTCATCATTCGGATTAAAGATTACGGCGGTCCGGCCATCGATAATCAAATCATCTACGCCGCCCTTACAAGTCGCTACAGCGGAACCGACGCTCATTGCTTCCAATAGCAAAGGATTAAAAGCATAGTCAGGCTGCGGCTGTACGAAAATATCACCTGCGGCAAGAAGTGACCGCCAGGGCTTTAATCTCGGAACAATAGTAACGGTCTGCAAGAGACCAAGCGCAGCTAACAATTTCCGCAACTGCCCTTCGCCCCGTCCGTTGCCTGTTACAATCATCATAAATTCATATCCGTCAATCATAAGATGCCTGATCGCAGTAAATAAATTCTCTATGCTGTCCACATTATCCAAAGGTTGAGTCATCACAATAGTTGCAAAGCGGGAAGAATCAGAAAAACATCCGTTGTCTTCGACCACAAAAGTGCCTATATTTATCTGCTCAATTCTATCGCCAAAGCGAGGATAGGCTCCGGCAATATCAGAAGCGATACTTTTGGCCGGGGTAATGATTTTTGCACAACGCCTCGGCGAAACAGAAAACTGAGCCAACTGTTTTGCGAGGGAATTAACCGTCAATATATAAGGCAAATCCAATCGACGAGTTAATCGCCTCGTAAGCAGTGCCCTGCTCTCGCATAAGCAGTGCAAAACGGTAGGCTTGAACTTTGCGAGCCTTTCAATAAGCAGCCTTCTATTTAAATGTTCGGTCAACGGCAGCTCGAAAACAGGATATTTTATAATCTCAGCGGTCCCTGTAAACATAGAATCCATATCACAACCAGGCGGACAAACCAAAGCCACCGGTATCGACTCATCAGCTAGGCCAACCAACAGGTGCTCTAAGAATATAGAGTATTCAGATACCGTATGTTCCGATGCAATCAGAGCTAATCGAAGTGATTTCTTTGTGATGTTTTCCAATGCCAAATTCGTTTGCTCCTTGCTCACTCACTTACTACTGTTTCGTATATCCCATGTCGTATATTGTATGAATAATATTTTATCGTAAAGATGATTTTTAAGCCACTGTAAAAATTGGCAACCTTGCGGAGTATTCGTGCTTCTGATATACTAATGGCAGGCTTATGCTATTTTTACGAAGAAAATCAAAGCATACACTACTAAACGCACTTTTTTTCTGCCTTTTCTATCTCGATTCAGAATATAAACAGCATTAACAGAGAACAAAGATTATGGGAAGATTGCTTGTTGTTGCGAATAGATTACCATTTAATATCACAAAAAGGAAAGGTGTGTTTCAATTCCCTCCGAGTCCGGGGGGGCTTGCTACGGGTTTGTCTTCACTGCCCGAGTCCTATGAGCA
>JABMRO010000823.1 GCA_013202635.1 Planctomycetota bacterium | reverse complement strand
TTTTGTCATTATTCCAATTTCCTTTTTCTTTAATCGCTGTTTTTTTTACCATCAATAATTTCAAGTATCCGGCCGATATCTTCAATACAAAAATCCGCATGTTCGACAAATTCGTCGGCTTGATTATGATTAGCCAGAAGCACTGCGACAGCACCTGCCGCCTTTGCACAGAGTAAATCAAAAAGATAATCGCCTACCAGCATAGTATCCTCCGGTTCCACGCCGAATTGCTCACATATACGCAAAACCCCGAAAGCATCGGGCTTGACCGGCCCGTCTTCCCGGCCAATAACGGCATCGAACTTCAGATCGTGCTTTTGGGCGATAGCAAGGGCATTACCACACTTATTACGCGTCAATACCCCGATATGAATACCTGCTGAACGAAGTGCCGAAAGCGTCTGTTTCGCATTGGCGTTAAGTTTGGATTCTTTTACCGCTTTTTGCTCATGATAATGAAGTATCTTCTCGGCATCCTGCCGCTGTTGAGCGGTCATCTTTTCCATCGCCTCCAGAACAGGCCCGGAATCTCTGGATAACCCTATTTCTTCACGAATGGCGTCAAAATCGAAGAAAGGCTGGGTTATTGTGCCGTCCAAATCAAATATCACAGCTTTAATGTGCATCTGTCGTACTTCGTGGATGCCTTTATGCATCCTCTCATCCATTTACACTTCACGTTTTTTACGCAGCAGCTCAATAAAGTATCGGCCAGCCTGGCCTATAATTTTACCTTTACGAAGAATTATTCCGGTAGTTCTGATAAATTTTTCATTCGATAAGGTAATTGCCTTTATTGTTCCACTGCCCAGCTCCTGAAGGATTGCCGTTTGAGGCAATATACTTATACCTGAATTTATTTCCACCGCTCGTTTGACCGTTTCGATATTATCGAACTCCATTACTGGCCGGATTGCAACATTATAACGTTCCAGAATACTATCTATCCAAGCCCGCGTAGGAACACCTTTATCAAAAGCGATGAATTTTTCAAACTGCAATCTATGAATATCTATCTGCGATTCGTATGAAAAAGGATGTTTCGGACTGCAAACTAAAACCAACGGCTCATCCTCAAAGTCATACACATCGAGTTTCTTGTCTCTTTTAGGAATAGCTACAAGACCAATATCGACATCACCGGATAAAACCAGCTCATAAATCCTGCTGGCACTAAAGTATTCAATATGGACATTAACGTCCGGATAGCTGACCATAAACTTCTTAACGTAGTCAGGCAGTGTGTGCATCCCGATACTGAAAATCGCAGCTACGTTTACTCTGCTCACAGAAGACTTCTGCAAGGCATTCAGTTCGTTTTTTAGCTGTTCATATCTGTCAAGCATATCTTTAGAGGCCTGGTAAAGCAACTGCCCTGCCTTAGTTAGTTCAATAGGTCTTTTCTTGCGGTTTATCAACTGGCACTTGTGAGCAAGTTCAAGCTGCGCAAGCTGCTGTGAAACCGCAGATTGACTTAAAAGATGTTTTTCTGCGGTCCTTGAGAAGCTTCGTAAATCCGCCAAATCACAGAATACCTTTAGTATGTCTATGTGCATTATAAGCTGCCCTAATAACTTATATTAACATTACTGCCTTGTAATATACTCCTCAAATATGATATTTTATCTGTTCACCCTTGTTATTTGCAACATAATTATGGGGTTTTCCTATTAGTTTAACTTATTGTAGTAGTCACAAAAACAAAAAAACAAATTATGATTGTTAATGGAGATCACTTAAATGACTGCAAACACTGTTATTAACGCCGTTTACGAGCAGGTCCAAAAACGTAATTCCGGCGAATTAGAATTCCTTCAGGCCGTAAAAGAGGTCCTGGACTCTTTGGGACCTGTACTGGAAAAACATCCGGAATATGTCGACGCCAAAATCGTAGAGAGGATTGTCGAGCCGGAAAGACAGATTATGTTCCGAGTGCCCTGGCAGGATGATAGGGGAAACGTCCAGGTCAACCGTGGATTTCGCTTTGAATTCAACAGCGCACTTGGCCCATACAAGGGCGGTCTCAGATTCCATCCTACCGTTACTGCAAGCATCCTGAAGTTCCTCGCTTTCGAGCAAATATTCAAGAATGCCCTTACTACCCTGCCAATGGGTGGAGGTAAAGGCGGGTCAGACTTTGACCCCAAAGGCAAGAGCGATAACGAAGTAATGCGTTTTTGCCAGAGCTTTATGACAGAGCTTTGCCGCCATATTGGTCCCGACACCGACGTGCCCGCAGGCGATATAGGTGTAGGCGGACGTGAAATCGGCTTTATGTTCGGCCAATATAAACGTCTTCGCAATGAGTTTACCGGCGTTCTGACCGGTAAAGCACTGAACTGGGGCGGTTCATTCATTCGAGCTGAAGCCACCGGATATGGCTGTGTGTACCTTGCCGAGGAAATGCTGAAGACCCGCAACGAGAGCTTCGAAGGTAAAGTCTGTACAGTATCCGGTTCCGGAAACGTAGCACAATACACCATAGAAAAACTCAACCAGCTCGGTGCAAAGGCCGTCAGTCTCTCCGACTCCAAGGGTACAATCTATGACCCAGACGGGATTGACGCTGAGAAACTCGCCTTTGTCCTGGAACTGAAGAACGTAAGACGCGGACGCATCAAGGAATACGCCGACAAATTCGGCGTTGAGTATCGTGAAGGCAAGAGGCCCTGGGACATTAAATGCGACTGCGCCTTTCCAAGTGCAACCCAGAACGAGATTGACGGCAATGACGCAAAAACACTGCTTAAGAACGGCTGTATTCTTATCGCAGAAGGAGCCAACATGCCAAGTACACCTGAGGCTATTGAGCAATTCCTCGCCCAAAAGATTCTCTACGGTCCCGGCAAGGCCGCAAACGCAGGTGGCGTCGCCACCTCCGGCCTCGAAATGTCGCAAAACTCGCTGCGTCTTTCCTGGACCCGTGAAGAGGTTGATGAGCGACTCCACAACATTATGATTGCCATACACAAACAGTCCTATGACGCTGCTGAAGAATATGGTCAGCCCGGAAATCTGGTAATGGGTGCAAATATCGCAGGCTTTACCAAAGTCGCCGACGCCATGCTCGACCAGGGACTTGTATAAAATACCAACATATGGACTCTAAAAGGGCGCTTGAATCAGCAAGCGCCCTTTTATGTGCTTAATATATAGCCGATAAGGTAATTTAAACTATTAGCCTTGAGCAACTATAATTAACCCAATTGTCAGAGTAAAACAGATACGCAGAAAGAAAAATGCTCACACTTATGGGAAATGATTAACCTGACAAGTGGTCTGGTCGTAATGAAAAAATGCTTTCATTGTGCTAAAGTGTCCACCTGCTTTACCTTTCATAATAAGTCGCCCGTGGAACCATCTCGTGAAGGTGAGCATTTCTGGAATTTCATGGAAAGCGACCCATCCTTTCATTTCGACTTGAAGTGCAGGAAATGTGCTGCTATGGTAAAGCTTGACGAATTGGTTGGACTGATGATATGTACCGGATGCGATGAAACATGCCAGGTGGATATCATAAGGCGAAAACTTGGGCCCGAATATGTACGCGTTTGCATTGCCCTGGGACACCACCCGGTCGATGAGAGAAAAAAACTTCCCCGGGAAAAATTTTCCGTCATTGAAGAATACTTCAGTCAGCAAGGTAAGTCCTTAAAATCCAAAATAAAGATAGTTTCCGATGAAATGGTTAAAAGCATTGAGAATTGTTATGCGAACGTGATTGAGAGCGCAGAGACGGTTTTTACGACATCTTCTGAAAAAAGATAACCGTCTGACACAAAAATCCTTATTCACAAAACAGACCGTTCAGTTCGGGAACTTCACTTATTTGAGCAAGATGGATTTATACGAAATATGGCAAAGCAAATCTGTCTAAGAGATTAAGCCCTTGCGCAACGGCTTAACGTGATAACAAGAGTATCACTATCCGTTCTATAAACAGACATAACCAGACAAATTTACGAGGTTGATTTATGGCTGGATGGGCAAGTACGGGAATCGACAGCCTGGATGCAGTTTTAACTGGTCTGCAAAAGGGTGACAATGTAGTCTGGCAGGTGGACAGCATCGACGATTTTGCCGACTTTGTCAATCCTTACGTCGAACGGGCAAACCAGCAGGGACGCCGCCTTGTTTACATGCGGTTTGCCGACCATAAGCCGTTGGTAGCTCCCGGCGCCGGAATAAAAACCCACAACCTGGATGCGGGCAGTGGTTTTGAGACGTTTACAGCACAGGTTCATGCGATAATTTCAAGTGAAGGCAAAGAAGCTTATTACGTTTTCGATTGTCTTTCGTATCTGCTTGACGCCTGGGCTACGGACCTTATGATTGGTAACTTTTTCATGGTTACCTGCCCGTATCTGTTCGAGCTTGATACAATCGCGTATTTCGCTCTTTTGCGCAACCGTCACTCATTCAAAACGATAGCTCGCATCCGGGAGACCACACAGCTTTTGCTGGATCTTTACAATGCCGACGATAAATATTGCCTTCACCCATTGAAAGTCTGGAAGCGATATTCGCCCACGATGTTCTTCCCGCACCTGCAACAGAACGGAATATTTGTACCAATCACAAGCAGTGTCGATGCTACCAAACTACTTGCATATATTTCCGAACGAGGGATTAAACCACCCGAAAGAACACTTGACTACTGGGACAAGCTGTTTTTGCGAGCGACTGAATTGTCTCAACTGCCTGATGCGCCAGAGCAGGATAAGCAACAGACCCTCGACCGGCTCTGTAGGATAATGATTGGCCGG
Organism: Planctomycetota bacterium; assembly: GCA_013202635.1. Taxonomy (GTDB): domain Bacteria; phylum Planctomycetota; class Phycisphaerae; order Sedimentisphaerales; family Anaerobacaceae; genus NIOZ-UU13. The sequence continues at coordinate 12,893 of JABMRO010000823.1, read as the reverse complement.
GACAATAGAATACTGTCACTGACCAAGAAGCATTTTACAATTGGAGATTTGTGTGTCATAAAAAACAGATTGATAGGGACGGGTTTCATCGGGGGCAAGGCTGTTGGAATGCTGCTTGCCAATAAGATTATTTCAAAAGATGAGCATGATTTGAAACAGCACCTTGAACCGCATGACTCATTCTATGTTGGCTCGGATGTTTTCTATACTTATCTTGTGGAGAACAACTGCTGGAAACTGCGGATGGAGCAGAAAACTAAAGAAGGGTATTTCAAAGCGGCGGCAGAACTGAGTGAAAGACTCCTTAACGGCAGGTTCCCGGACCAGATACGTGAGCAGTTTCAGGAGATGATTGAGTATTTTGGGCAGTCGCCAATTATTGTTCGCTCAAGCAGTCTGCTGGAAGATGCCTTTGGCAATGCATTTGCCGGTAAGTACGAAAGTATCTTTTGCGTCAATCAGGGCAGCCCTGAGCAACGGTATGCTGATTTTGAAGAATCGGTGCGACGGGTATATGCAAGCACAATGAATGAAAACGCACTGACTTATCGGCTGCAAAGAGGGCTGGATCAGCGAGACGAGCAGATGGCCTTATTGGTACAGCGGGTATCTGGTTCGTATCGAAACAGATACTTTTTCCCGGACCTGGCAGGGGTAGGTATGTCGCACAATGCATTTGTATGGAAGCCCGACCTTGACCCGAAGGCCGGAATGTTAAGGCTGGTGTTCGGGTTGGGCACAAGAGCTGTCAATCGCGTGGAAGACGATTACCCAAGAATCGTCGCTCTCGACCAGCCTCTTGTAAGGCCGGTTTCCGGGATGGATGACGTTCGAAAGTACTCTCAGCATCAAGTGGACCTGCTGGACACCAGTGAAAACACTTTGAGAACAATTCCCTTTCGACAGCTTTTGGCTGAAAAACTTGATGTCAAACTGGACCTGGTCGCTGTTCGGGACCACCAATTGGCAAGACAGGCCAGACAGCAAGGCAAAAGTAAAATAGAATATTGGCTGCTCACATTCGAAAAACTTTTTACTGAAACATCCTTCACTCAGATTATGCAGAACATACTCGGCATTCTGGAAAGTCAGTATCAACATCCGGTTGATATCGAGTTCACAGTGAACTTCACGCAAAACAAGAAGCCCGTTATCAACATCGTGCAGTGTCGTCCCCTGCAAACCAGAGGTCAACAGGATCACGTGGAGATACCTGCACAACCCGACCCGGAAAAGATTTTGTTCCAATGCGAAGGTTACTTTATGGGCGGAAGTATTTGTCATGATATTAAAAGGATTATCTATGTGGAGCCGCAGGCATATATAGATTTACTGCTTTCCGAAAAATACGACATAGCCAGGCTGATTGGTAAACTCAACAGGCAAATAACCGACAAAGACGCCGAACCGACTATTCTTCTCGGGCCGGGCAGATGGGGAACAACCACACCGAGCCTGGGGATTCCCGTCGGCTTTCATGAAATCAGCAATGTAACCGTACTTGCCGAGATAGCGTACGAAAGCGGTAATTTGATGCCGGAACTCTCTTTTGGAACCCACTTCTTCCAGGATTTAGTGGAGGGAGACATTTTCTATGTAGCCCTTTTCCCGGAAAAAACCTACACAGTCTTCAACAAAGAAAAGTTCTCTGAGATGGAAAATATACTGACCAGGGTCCTGCCGGACAGCAGCAGGTACGCCAACGTGGTTAAGCTCTACCAGTTGAACGCCAGGAAACTTCGTATCGTCAGCGACGTAACAGTTCAGAAAGTCATCTGCCTTTTTGCCTGAAATATAAAAATAAGCTCCAGAGCAAATGCTTATACAACTTGATTTGAAATGTTTCTTCCAGAGGGTGTCTGTGGGTAGGATGCCCTTTTTTATTGCGTAATTCTCAAGATGCCGTTACAATTCGCTGCGATGGGAAAAGACGTAAACATTGATAAAGTTGTTCGTCAGCACCTTGAGATGGAGCAGTTTTTTTCCGGCTTTACTCTCAGAGGCAAAGCCGGAACACCCGAACCGCAACAACAGAAAGAAGATGATATGACCGCCGCTGAAAAAGCCGCCGAGCTTGAAAAAATCGCAGAGGAAGTTAACCAGTGCCGTAAATGCGGCCTGGGCTCGATACGAACAAACGCAGTCCCCGGTGAAGGCAATCCCAACGCCCGAATTATGTTTGTCGGCGAAGGCCCCGGAGCCGACGAAGATGCGCAAGGCCGGCCATTCGTCGGAAGAGCGGGACAGCTATTGGATAAGATAATCGTTGCCTGCGGCCTTAAACGAAACGATGTCTATATAGGCAACATCCTGAAGTGTCGTCCGCCGGACAACCGCGATCCTCGCGCCGATGAGATAATTAGCTGCCTGCCCTATCTTCAAAGACAGATTGAGATAATTAATCCTGAAATCATCGTAGCTCTGGGCGCCCACGCAGCCAAAACACTTTTGAACACCACTCAATCGATAGGCAAGTTGCGAGGCCAATTCCTCGAGTACTATACCGGAATCGACAAACCACCTATTAAGCTTATGGCGACATATCATCCAGCATATCTGCTGCGAAATTACTCGCCGGATAATCGCAGAAAGGTCTGGGAAGATATGCAAAAGGTCCTCACCGAACTCGGCCTGCCAATTCCCGAACACTAAAAAGTGATGATTTCACTCAAGTTCGCCAGCAACCAAAATCACTAAAATATTTGGAAATTTTGTGTGTAACATTTGACTTTTTGGGCCGTCTTCTATAATAATGGATATTTGTAGCATCTCAATGCGGTTGAATTAATCTGGTTCGGGCTTTTTAGCGGAAGGAACTTGATATGAGAAAAAAAACGTTTCCCCTGAGATTCTTAACCACCGCCGGCCTTATAATCTTATGCTTTTTGGTCGTCACTGTATTCGGCAAAAAGAAAAAAGCTGAGCAGCTTGTATTCAATCTGGAAGAAATCTCCATCTTTGATATTGATGAACAGATAGTCGGGAGATTTGTCAGAGGGCAAGTTAGCGTCTGTGAGGAACAGCCCCAGGCCGATGTTGAAACCTATCCTGCCTTCAAATCCGACAAGCCACTCTATGGCTCGGTCTGGTTTGCAGGTGAATATGGTAATAAGTATTCCGGAATTCAATACCATTTCGCGATTGACGAATCTGAAGGGACAGGGAAAGGATACGACCGGCTCTTTTTTGACTTGAACCGTGATCTCGATCTGACAAACGATACACTATGTCAATCTCTACAGAATCCTCCTGATGGAGTTGAACTCGACTACGAATGGATTGAGCAGCAAGTCTGCTTCGATTATCTTAATGTGAGTTTTGATTTCGGTTCCGACGGCCGGCGTCCGTTGGAGAATATGCCGCGTTTGACGATTTCTGAAAAAGGTTACTCAACTTTGGCCTTCGTCACTACCCAGGCGCATAAAAGCGAAATCGACCTGGCTGGAAAAAAATACACAGCTTACCTGGGACATAATTATCAGATCCCCGGATGGTTCAACCATCCATCTACAGCTTTGCATCTTATTCCGAAAGAAGATAAAAGCAGCCGTCCAAGCTGGTTGGGTGCAAAACAGCTCAGGTCGATTCATAAATTTGAGGGAACTTATTATCGTTTTTCTTCAACTCCGTCTGGTGATAAATTAATCGCACAGCCATACGATGGCGATTTTGGAACATTCAAACTCGGCTCCGGATGGCGACTCATATTTAACAAACAGATGAACGGCTCCTTACTCTCAAAGGATGCAGCCCTGGCAGTCGGTAAAGATTTTACACGTAGCTTCCCTAAAGAAGCTCCTCGAAGCTGCCGTCTTCCCGTTGGTGACTATTTGCCCGCTATGCTGCATATAACATTCGGGCCGCTGCGTATTGATATCTCGGATAATTATCACTCAGATGGAAAGCCGCGTGACAGGAGTGGGAATCCTCCTGTCTATGGCATCAAAATCAGAAAGAACAAGCCGTTCGTTTTGAATTTCTCCAATAAACCTGATGTCATATTTGCATCCCCGGCTGCGGACCTTCGTCTTAAGCCGGGGGATAATTTGGACGTAAAAGCTGTACTGGTTGACCCTGAACTGGACATTATGATTCGCGGCCTCAAGACCAAGCCCTCTTATGCAGATTCTCTCTTGCTCATAAAGCTATCGACAATAATCCTCATACTGCCCGGCATCCTGTGTCTCCTATTGCCTCGACTTCGCAGGCGATATCGTTTCCTGCCTTTAATATCAGCACTGGGAGCTGTTGTCCTGATTGTTTGCCTTATCGCTTTGCCTGCTTTGGGTCCCAAAGCGGGTTATGATGAGATTGTACCACGGGTCCTCATCACACAAACCAACGGCGAAAAGGTAGCTGAGGGTGCCATGCCATTTGGCTGAGACGGCACCTGCGGGTACTCGTGGCGAGTGCCGACCGACCTTAAACTCAACGGCAACGAAGAGACCTTCAACGTACAGGTTCAATACGATACACTTGAGCTTTACGGCAAGGTTACCGCAACACGGCAAATTGTAATTCATCGAGATTGAAAGAACAGCGGTATAAAAAAAATGTTTTTTGATCTTTTTTTGTAACGAAAAAGACCACTTAGCATCTATAATATTAAAAAGCTGGCAGCGAGACAGGTACGAAAAAATGATATTCGCACAGAGTACTAAATTCAGATTAATTAATCTACTTATCATCATTCCGCTCTTGTGGATAACAGGAGTATGTCTATGTCAGGCACAGGAAGCTAATAAGCAGCCTTCAACGATGGGAGAGCTAAAGATCGAGGGCAAATATATCGAGCGGTTAGTTCTGAGGCCAAAAAATGGCCGCACACAGCGATTGGAACATCCTGCCGAAACCATAAAATTGCCGGATGGATTAAAACAGCGGTTGGCCTCTATTGGCCTGCACATTCCGCCTGATTATGTTTTCGAATCTAAGGGGGAGATGAAAGCCAAAAGGTTTGGCCGGGGTGAAGGTTCTGGTCAAACCTGGTGTGAAGGTGAGGTATTCAGATTTGTCAGAGAATTCGACAATAAAGTTATTGCTAATGATACTTGTGTTGTTGCCATAAGAAATGCAGATGTTATACTATATAACCTAAAGAACCACCCGATTAAAAAGGTTGGTACACAAAGAATCAGAAAACCTGCATTGAAAAAGAGAATTGGCGGTATAGAAACAGGACAAGTGAATACGAAGCTTGTATATGAAGTAAAAGGAAACGCTGTTGTACCTGTTTGGCATGCAGAATACGGGGACTATTTACTAAAGTACGATGCTATTACGGGAGATACGTATCGTGAGAAGTAAGCAAATTCTAATTTTTAAGATTATCGGTGTTTTGGGTGTTTTATTGGTGATAGGTCTTTTTCTAAAACCAGCTCTGCGCGTACCTCTTACGCCTGCTACTATAGGTATAGCAACAAATAGGTGCAGAAAAATAGCGTTCTTTTTGAAAGAGTATTACGAACAATTGGAACAAACCGCAGATGAACCTAAAGCAGCGGAATTCGTTAAATTCATTGAAAATCACCGCAGTATAAGCTCCATCGATTTTTCTTCTCAGGCTCCGGATGGTCCTCTTTCGATATTTGACTTTGGCGTTTATCTTCTTCTGCCGAAGAAGTTAGAGAGTAATTTGCCTACTTTAATCGCTTACACAACTCCCATTAAGCAATGGAGGACAGAACGATTCTTTAGGGTGTGCTTGTTCCTGGATGGAACTGATATAGCTGCTACCGCTTTGCCAGATTATTCTTCGAGGTATATAATTGGTAAAGAAAGATTAGAGCAGGCAGAGCCTGACTTTTACTACTGCCGGAAAATAGGTAAGTGAAATTATCAAATGAAAAGAAGAACTACTTGTTGAATTGAAAAAACGTGAGTCAAAGAAATAAACTTCATAATTTAATATGACGTACAAATTTGATGTTTTTTTAACATTATATTATGTTTATGTAGAAACGTGTTATAATGGCGGCTATATATACGTTAGGAGGAATTCAAATCATATCGAAAGAAATTTTTTCCATTGAATATTTGAAAGGGACCTGTGATAACTGATGGTTGTAATGCTTCGTATATTTAGTGCTTTTGCTTATCTATCGGTAGTTGGCGTCTGTGTACTCGGTGCGCTCGGTTTTAAGCGTGAGAATCCACAGGTCGAGCAAATATTACAGCAGCCAGGTGTAATTCAGAGGTTTGAAGATACATGCAACAGGCAGGATAAACCGGCCGAGCAAAGCTCGCCGCTTGTTGCGCAGGCCCGTGCTTTTTCTTCATATCTTAGTGCACCCCGACCAAGTGAAAAGAAAGAGAAGATGTTATTTGCGGCCAATCAAACACCATCACAAAGTGTCCCTGTTATAACCAAGCCGCCATCTCCGCCGGCTCCTTCAGCCAAGTTCAAGGTTCTCGGAACGAGCTACTATCCGAATCAGCCGGAAAAATCGATGGCGTTAATCTGGCAGCCGGGTTCCCAGGCCGGTTATGAGAAGTGGGTCAAGGAAGGCTCCCGGTTGGGCCACTTTATAGTACATAAGATTAAGCGTAGAGCCATTGTTTACCGGGACAGCCAGGAGCGGCTTCACGAGATGGCTATCGAGAAGAAAATCACTACACACAGCCTCGTGAAGAAACACATTCCCGGCTTAACTATAGCCCAGGGTGAGCTTAGCCAGCTATCTGCTCCAGGTGGCGAGATTGACAGCAATGCAGTTTCCAAATAAGTAAAGTTACGGCACAGCTTCTATAGGAATGAAAGATGTGAGAAGTGGTGAAAAGCAATAGAGAATGGAAGTATGGCCCAACTGGACCGTAGCCGTATGGGTAAACAGTCCAGCCGTACCTTCAAAAGAGGTACCAGGCGGGCCGGTTCACAGGAATAAGAATTATCAGATTAACTGGAACCATTCAGAAGATGATTTCCGCGGGACGGCAGGAGTACAGGTTGGAGGCACATGGCACGCTGCGAGTTTCGGAGATTTGCAGGCCAACACCTGGTATCATCTTGCTGCGACTTATGATGGAGAGGATTTCAAGTCATACAAAGATGGTGTCTTAATTACGAATAATTCAACCCCTTCAGGTGACCCGGACAGTGAAAGTACAACTCTGAAACTTGGAAGGCATTCGTTGTATGGCGATCATTTCGGTGGAACTATCGATGATGTCCATATCTACAACTTCGCTCTCTCGCAGGCTGATATTGCAAAGATTTTTGCGGGCAAAGAACTCGGCAAGAGTGGAAATTGGACACTGATTTTAGCCATCGTGGCAGCCGTTGTGGTCGCCATCGTGATTATTCAAGTATTTCGTACAAAGAGAACATAAGTAATCCTCTAATTTAATCTTTCCGAGGTATCAGGATTGACTGGCGGTCGGAACCGCGAAGGAGAATTCCTATGTGCAGAAATTGGTTAGCAATTTTATTTTTGGTGCTTCTGTCCAGTTCTGTGAGTCGTTCAACCGCCCGGGAAACAAAAGAAATAACCTGTACCGGCAAGGTCATGGATTCCAAGGCCCGGCCCCTTGCCGGAGCTGAAGTTGCGGCCTATGAAAAATTTTATAACTATTCCAGTGGACAGGAGTACACAAAGATACTGGGCCAAATTATAAAGACCAATGCAAGCGGCCATTTTGTTATAAATGCTGACATCAACTCCCAACGCAATGTGTTTATAGTAGCACGGAAAAAAGGCCTGGCTCTTGGCTGGGATTGTTTCGATGTTAGCACGAGCGAGGAATCCCATGGTATTTTCAACATTATCCTGGAGCCGCCTTGCGTTTTAGCTGGGACTGTTGTGGATGAAACAGGTAATCCTGTTGTCGGGGCCGGCGTTCGAGTCCTTCCGAAAACCAGCTATTTGTCTCGGCTTAGACAAAGACCAATCCTTGAACCCCAACAGTGGTTTACTACTAAAACAGATGCAAAAGGAAATTTTAGTTTCAATAATCTTGCTCCTGATGTAATCGCAGATTTTTGGGTTGATGCTCCGGGGAAAGCATCCATTTATAAATATACGACCCACTACACAAGCTCCTGCGGATTTGAAGCCGGAAGGAGCAATATTCGGCTGGTTTTGCCTTCCGAGATTAAAATCCAGGGGCGAATTATCGACAAAAAAACTGGCGATCCTATTGTAGGCGTCGGCGTGCTCATTCAACCGAATAATATCAGAGAGCATAACAATCCATATTGTCCTCACCAAGCTTTTTCAGCACTGGACGGACAGTTTAGTTTTGAGGGTATCCCTGCCGGCAAACATCTTTTGAAAGTACTTTCGCCCGAAAAAGAAATAGCCAAATGGGTAGGCAAGTATGTCGAAGTTGATGTCAAGCCGACTCAAGCCGTTAAAGATATTACCGTAGAAATTGAAAAGGGGGAAATAATCGAAACGGTCGTTCGCGAAGGGACCACAAAAAAACCGCTCCATAATATCCGAGTGTCCGCATATAGTGAGAGTTCCTCCGGACAAGCCTGGACAAACGTTGAAGGAGTTGCTCGTATTCGAGTGCCGACAGGCGAATACAAAGTCTATACAAGTGCTCAACAATATTCATATTATCGATCTGATAAACCAATCCTTGTAACCAAAGATCAAAACACGGAATTGGAGATTCTATTGGACCGCAAACTCGGTGGTTCGGGAATTGTGCTCGATGAATCCGCCCGACCGATAGCCGGAGCGCTGATCAGGGCTCATCCGTTTGGTGATGAAGTGCTCACTGATGCCACCGGCAGGTTCGAGGTCGGTTTTGACCAAAGGAGGCCCTGCAAATATCTATTCGCTCGATACGTAGAACGCAATTTTGCTGCAATAGTCGAAGTCAAGGATGATTCTGGTCCGATTAAAGCTACGCTCAGACCTGCCTTATCAATTGTTGGACAGGTAACCGATGCTAATGGCGTTGGAATTCCGGCAGCGAGACTGTCGTTGTGCGTACACGTAACTAATTGTTTGTCGAAATTTGGGTGTGAGGTGCTTGCCGATGCCCGGGGACGGTATCAGATGACGGCTGTTCCCCCGCAGCAGGAAGGATTTGACTATCGGATTTCAGTGAACGCATCAGGATATGAGACCAAAGAGTACGAACGGATTTCGATTATGGGCGAGCCGGGGACATTTGTGGAAATGAAAACGATTGCGCTTCAACCGGCCGACCAGTCGATTTCAGGTATAGTGGTAGATGCTGAGGGAAAACCAGCCGCCGGAGTACCGATCTTTTTGCACGGCGTGCCCGGCAGCATAGATCAGCCCGAAAAGACCACCGCCACCGATAACAACGGCCGATTTACAATCAATCGAATTTGCAAAGGACCGCTCCGGCTTCAGGCAAACTTTGGCAGCAGTCCTGGAGGCTCTGGTTTCATGCAAGCCGAAGGAGGTGACCGGGACATAAAGATTATACTTGGACAAGAGGGCGTCCATAGACCTCATGTCTCGTTAGTGGACAAGCCCTTACCTGATTTAAAAGACTTGAAGATTGAAATCCCTGCGGCCGATACCGACGACAAGATGCTCCTTGTCTGTTTCTTCGACATGCAGCAGCGACCGTCACGAAACTGCATAATGCGACTCGCCAAAAAAGCACAAGAGCTTAAGGCAAAAGATATTGTAGTCGTTGTTGTTCAGTCTTCACAGATTTCCGAAAACAAACTCAACGAATGGATAAAAAAATACAATATCCCCTTCACAGTGGGAGCGATAACAACGGATATTGAAAAAACCCGTTTCGCCTGGGGTGTCCGCTCTCTTCCCTGGCTGATTCTGACTGATCAGCAACACATTATCCACGCTGAAGGTTTCAGCCTGACCGAACTCGATGAAAAAATAAGTGCAATCACTCAACGGTAAGGCTTATTTGCAGAAATTGCACGACAACTGTAATTTCATCGCGACAGATCCCGAAAAAAGTGCAATCTTATTCAACTTCACCACGCATATTTATCATTGACTATACAGGTTCTTTAATAGTGCCGGATATTTTGAACCGTGCGGGGTATGGCAATAGCTGCAGCCATCTTTAGTCTGCGATAGAGCTGAGACTAAGAATTCTAATTTATCGGAGCCGGTCCCCATCGATTTCGCCGAAAAAGACGCGCCATCAGGTGGCTGGCCGTCGTGGCAGGTCAGACAGAATTCCGTACGCGTACCCGTCCATGGCTCGGCGCCGCCGGAATCCGGGTCGATCAGATTTACGACACCATTGCGATGTTTGCTTTTGTCATGACATAACAGGCAGCCTTTGTCCGTAATCTCGCCAGAAATGTGCTTCGAAGCCAAATCAAACTCTCCATCGGAGCCCAGAATTTGCCTACGGCCATATACACCGTGGCGCGGATGGCAATTGGCACACACCTTGTTCCTCAGACCAAAATCATCGGTACCGGCTTGGCCTACATGGCAGTACTGGCAGTTCTCATCCTTCTTGTGGTGATAATCCGAATCACCGTGACAATCAATACACCCCTCCTGACGAGGCAGCTCTAAATCGATTGCAAACAGACCCGAGCGGACTTTACCTTTCCAAACCTCTCGTGTGGGAGCCGGCTCTATTTGAGCCAAAGTATCGTCGTTGATTTCGTTGTTGTACACGGCGCTGAACTGTCCGACCGCTAATGTCACCTGGTCGTCGGGAGCAACGACTGTACCTTCGACTTCGGCTTCAAAAGCTTTTCCGGGGGCAATCCTCTGGACCGGATTACTGCGCCTCGAACGCATCCGACGGCCACTACTGGCTTTAATGCTCAAAGCCTGTCCGCAGCTATTAATAATATCAAGGTTTTTAACGGCGTCGGCCGCCTTGTAATAGAAGTCAATTGGTTTGTCGGTCGTGTTCTCAAATTTTAATTTGGCCGCGACTACGTCACCGACAATCAATTTTTCCGGATCGATACTTAGCCCACAGCGCAGACCGTTAACCGTCTGTCCCCACTGCGGCACCGGTGGCGGCGGCATCCGGCCACCGTTGGCGATAAGTTTTTTCAGCACTCTTTCAACAGGAGGCAGTCTGAAATCAAACGGCCCCGGCCCGGCGTAAAAGGCAACCTTGCCGTCAATATCCGTAACGGTAACGCGGACAGGCCAGGCCTTATAATCGTCATTGACCTTGCCGTCCATACCGTCTATGACCATCGGCATGGTAAATTTATACTTGGCAACACACTCGCTCGCGAGAATAGTCCGCTCATCAATATCTTTTGGTCTGTCGACGATGCCCGTTTTGTTGCCCTCTCTCAACATTTCAGGGTGGGCCTCGCGGATATAAACAATCAGGAACTCGATATCTTCATTGTACGACGCGTACAATCTTTCCATGTCTGCTGCACGGGATGTAAACGGGGGTCACGTATAACTCGACATAATCATACAGACCGGCTTTTTACCCCGGAAGGAGGATAATTTCACAGTATCCTTTTCGCTGATTACACCTACAGATTTCCCTGTTTCATCCGTTTCAATCACCAGTCTGGGCAGCTCGAAATCAGGTGGAAATTCTCCTATATTAATCTTGGGATTATAGCCCCGAGGCATTTTCCTTTGTTGACCTTCTCCGATATTTGCTATCAGAGATACCAGCAGAAATACGATTGTCAACCAGAAGGGAATGTTTCGGAAAACTTTTCTGCAAACTTTTTTCATCGTTAACTCCTTAATCCGAACCTGTAGATTGCTGCTCCATTTTGCCTGATTTCATTCGCTAAATCAATAATAATTATCGCAGTTTACTCCAATTTCTCAATATCAAGATTAGTGTTTGTTTTTGAATTTTCAAAGATACTGCCGAGAGTCAATGCGCCGGGTTTGCAGCCGATGCACTCAAGGCATCGAACGCACCGAGAGTCATTTGGACTTTTTTCCGGCTCTATACCATACTCGCACATTTTATGGCACTGTTTACACTCGGTACACTGATTAGGATTAAATCTCAGGAAAAGCGCCGATACGCGATTGAAAAGTGAAAATATCGCACCAAGCGGACACAGTATCCTGCACCACGGCCTTTTCATGAAGAAAATAGCTATTAAAAACAGACCGAGGATAGTCAGCTTCAATGCGCTAGGCCAGATAATCTCCTCGCCTCCAATCGCCTGGCCGACCATATTAGGCACCGCCGCTTCGAGCGCCCCGGCCGGACAAACCCGGCAGACAAAAAGCCAATGCCCTTCACCGAAAAAATAAGGAACTGCAAGCACTGTGACAATTAAAACCACATAACGCAAATTACCAGTCCATTTCGGCAGGTCGAACCTGGGTGTTGGAACTTTAGCGACAAGGTCCTGCAGAAAACCAAAGGGGCAAACCCAGCCGCATATAAGAGTTCCACACAAAACGCCAACCGCGATTAATAATCCAACTGCGATAAATGGAAATATATGCAGTGCGCCGAACTGGGCGATTATTCCGATAGGACAGGCAAAAGTTGACAGCGGGCACGCGTAACAATGGAAAACAGGTGAGCACACAGTGTGCATACGCAAGCCCAGCGGATCCAGCCAAACCAGAAGGAATGCCGATTGCACCCAAATCCGCCAGCCAAGAATTTTCGAAGCGAAATTGCTTAATTTAGTCTTTTCGACCATGGCCACCATGGTCCCCTTTTTAACCCGGTCACGTAGGGCATGCTTTGGGTGCCTCGCCGGTGTATGTTTGCTTAATCTTGCCCGACTCATCTCGCGTTACGCCGCCGATAGAAGCTTCTTTGATAAGAGCCGGTTCCGATTTGGCAACCGCCGGTGAACCATCGTCCTTCTGGGGTAAAACGTTCGTCGAATGAAAAACCGCACCGTACGTGATTAAAACCGCCCCAAGCAGAATAAACAGGAAAAAAACGATGATTTTTGTATTTTTTGTCAGCATTAAAACGACTTCTATTATTCAAATACTCTATAC
>JABMRO010000822.1 GCA_013202635.1 Planctomycetota bacterium | reverse complement strand
TGGAAATATATTCCTGAGTTTGCGCTGGGTTTGGTCATTACTTCGACTTTAAGCTCGAAATTCTTAAAGTTTGCATTGTTGACAGGGCCATCATAAAAGAGATGGCTTCGGGGGCCATCAACAACTATCATACCATCACGAATACTGAAAGTGTCTTTGTTTGTGCCGGCCTTCCAGTTATTAAGTGTGCCATCGAAAAGACTTATCCAGCCTTCCTCCTGTCCCAGAGCCAATTGACAGCTCGATAAAATAAGACACCACATCATCAGTGCCAAACCTAACTTTTTTGCCATTTGATTTTCTCCTTTAATTGTTTTGTATAGTTCAGACGAAATACAATCTTTTTGTCACTAATAACAAAGTCTCAAAAGTGAACCGCTTTTCTTATATTATTTTACAGCGTCCAGGGGCTGCGCAGCGGGCGAGAGAGCCGTCGATTGGCGGCTTCATTGTTGACGAAACGTTCGGGTTTCGGGTCCCACTTGAGTTTTTGCTCAAGCCTTATGGCGATGTCGCTGATATGGCAAATTATGTCCGCCTGCACAGCAACATCGATGGGGCATATCGTATCGTTTCGGTTCTTGACGCAGTCCAAGAGGTTTCTTACGTGGTTGCTGCTCTTATAGAGGTTAATGTCATTCGACCCGAATTCCGTGTTCAGCAGATTTTTCGGATAAGCGTTAATTCCGGAGCGGTCAACATGCACCCATCCATCTGTGCCCTCGAAGGCCGTGCCGTGGGAACTGGTTCGCCCATAGCGATTCTTCCACTTCTCAGGGAAGGGGTCGCCGGTAAAGTTCATCGTTACACCGCTGTCATATTTGCAGACAACATTCCAGTTCATAGCGGTATCGCACACACCCTTTTTGGGCCAGACACCCTTGCCTTCGATTTCCACCGGGCAGGCTACTTTATCGCCGCCGCCCCAGAGCGCTATGTCCAGCGGATGCACACCCCAGCCGGCGATGAATCCAAGAGCGTAGTCGGAAATAAACCACCAAAGCTTATTAGAGCAGCGATCCTGAGTGTATGGCGTATAAGGGGCCGGGCCGAGCCACATATTATAATCAAGCCATTTCGGGACAGGCACAAGTTCAGGGGATCCGCCCTGAGAACTGCCGGGAGACCACACATTAATTGTATGCAGTTTTCCAAGCCGGCCGTTCAAAGCCAGCTCGCAGGCAAAACGGAAATTGCGATTCGAGCGCTGCTGGGTCCCGAACTGAAAAATTCTGCCGTGACGATGCACAGCGGCGCGCAGTGCCTGGTCCTGGGCCAGAGACAGTCCCATTGGTTTTTCCAGATAAACATCTTTTCCCGCCCTGACCGCCGCCAGTGCCACCAGCACGTGCCAGTGGTCGGGCGTAGCAACAAGAACAACATCAATGTCATCGCGTCCGAGGAGCCGGCGAAAATCATGATATGCTACGCAGTCTTTGTTCTGGTAGTGCTTGTTCACCCGCTCCTGACCAGCCCGGCGGACGTTGCTTTTGACGTCACAGACCGCCACCACGCGGGCATCCTTCTGGGCCAGAAAGTTGTTCATCACCCCTGTTCCCTGAGGCCCGACGCCGATACAACCGACGGTAATCCTGTTACTGGCAGCGACATTGCCGTTTGCGCCCAGCGCCGAAGACGAAACGATATACGGAAAGCTTACCGCTCCAACAGCGGCACTGGTCGTCTTTTTAAGAAAACTTCGACGTGTAATTTCTTTAACGATCTGCATAATGCATCTCCTTCCTTTCGATTTGCTCTTTTATCTGTTTGTCTGCCGGACGACAAAAACAAAGCAGATTCAGATTGTAATAAAATCTGTGCCTTTAGTCAAACTAAAATCCCCTTGTAGCCGGCTCCGGAGTAAGAAACTTATCGTTTTCCTTTCCCTTGAGACTGTCTGGCCGGGGTGAAACAGGTAAACGAAATAAGTATTAAGAACGAACCGGAAATAAAAAGCGTGATACGCCGGCGTGGCTCACTGCACCGGGTGAGCCAGTTGGGCAGCACAGGGGCGGCGGACTGGTCGTTCGGGTCCTGGGTCAAGGCCTGGCGTGCAGCGGCCAACTGCTCGGGTGTCGCTCTTGGGTAAACAGCGTTCGCATCTTCAGGTTCGGTGCCGAGTGTGGCCGGTGCGAGGCGCTTAACAAGATTGGGGTCATTTTCCAGCTGCTCAAGCAGTGCATCATAGTCGGTATTAAGAGATTCGAGCCTGTTGAGAGACTGTTGTGTTACCGTTAACAGCCGCTTGTTTCGATAGTACTGAACAAGGTCGTCACAGAGTATTGAAATACCAAGTGCCGCCGCACCGATGCTGAAAAAGACGACAAACAAAATCATCCGAATGAAGTTTCGCCTTTGCATAGTGTTTAAGTGCGCAAGCGCACGGCTCATAAGCACGCAAGGCATAAGCGCACAAGCTGCAACTGTACGGTTTACAGTTTACTTATGCCCTTACGGCGGCGATTATTCAAACATAAAGCCTGCGTATTGCCCGGCATCACCGAGGTCCTCACTTATTCTTAGCAGTTGGTTGTATTTACAGATTCTGTCGGTTCTGCAAAGTGAGCCGGTCTTTATCTGGCCGACGCCCGATGCAACAGCAAGGTCGGCGATTGTGGTATCTTCTGTCTCGCCGCTTCTGTGGCTTATGACCGCCGTCCAGCCGGCTCGGCGGGCCATATTAATCGCCTCGAAAGTTTCGGTGAGCGTTCCTATCTGGTTGAGCTTTATCAATATCGAATTGGCACAGTCGAGTTTAATACCTTTAGCGAGACGTTTGGTGTTGGTTACGAACAGGTCGTCTCCAACCAGTTGAATACGGTCGCCGATTTTTTTGTTAAATTTTGTCCAGCCGTCCCAGTCGTCCTCGGCCAGTCCGTCTTCGATTGAAATAATAGGATATTTGTTCGCCCATTTGGTCCAGTGCTTAACCATCTCATCCGACGAGACCTTTTTCTTCGGGTCGGATTTGAAGAACTTGTAGCTCTTTGACGTGGTGTCGAACATTTCAGTTGCAGCAGGGTCGAGGGCAATTGAGATTTCTTTGCCCGGTTTGTAACCGGCCTTTTTGATTGCGTCCATAACGACTTCCAGAGCCTCTTCATTTGATTTAAGTGAAGGGGCAAAGCCGCCTTCGTCGCCGACAGATGTTGAGTAACCTTTTTTTGCCAGTACTGATTTAAGGGTATGGAATGTTTCGGCCCCCATTCGCAGGGCTTCGGGGAAGCTTTTTGCGCCGATGGGCATAATCATAAATTCCTGAAAATCGACGTTGTTGTCGGCGTGCTTTCCGCCGTTCAGGATGTTCATCATCGGCACGGGGAGTATATTAGCATTGCAGCCGCCTAGATAGCGGTATAGGGGCAGGCCCGCGGCATCGGCGGCCGCTTTTGCAGAAGCTAACGAGACACCTAATATCGCGTTTGCGCCGAGCTTTCCTTTGTTTGCGGTGCCGTCCAGCTCAATCATCAAGGCATCAAGCTCTTCCTGGCAGGCGGCATCCATGCCTACTACCTCGGGGCTATGATTTCGTTTACATTCTTAACGGCGGCAACAACACCTTTGCCCATATAGCGTTTCGCTTTTGTAT
>JABMRO010000821.1 GCA_013202635.1 Planctomycetota bacterium | reverse complement strand
CAATATAGGTGTCGCCGCCGGCACTTTGCCACGGCCCGGTATAATCACTACTCTCAGCATAAGGACCATCGCCAATATATACCCAATCACCAACCGCGAGAACGTGGTCATCAAAGCCCCCATCCGGGACAGTGATAAGTTGATCTTCCGCTGACGCATTAGATAACGGCAGACACATTGCCGTAACAAATCCTACGATTGCATAAATTAACGACTTCTTCATTGCACTTCCTCCTTAGATGAGAATTTTTGAAAAATTCTTAACATCACGTTCATATAATCGGGATTTCTTATATACAAATCACCGAAACACCCAGAAAAAAAACTTAATTTTCATAGTACCATAATTCCATCTCAATTTCAACGATTTTTCAGGGTGAACTAATGTGAGCAAGCTAGACAATCCAGCCTGGATAAAGGTTAGTCGACAATGGTCATAATAAATCTGGGTTATAGTGCAGCCCAAAGCAACAAAATGTTTGATTACAAGGGCCTTATTCGTTAAACTATTCTGAGTGTTCGATAGAATTTTATTACTTTCATAATAGATCATGTAGGAGGTGACCAATGTCAACAAACATGAATATTTCAAAAGTCAAAGCGCATCACAGAATCCTTTCATTAAATCTAATGGTAATCGTCTTTCTTTTCTTCATTGGCGGCGCCGCCAATGGAATGGATTTCGAACATGTGGTCATTGATAAAAATGTCGGCGGTAGGACCGCAATTGGCGATATCGACGGTGACGGCTTCGATGATATCGTCGTTCATACCTGGTCGAGTGACAGGGGCAAACAAAATGATGGAAAAATCGGCTGGTATAAATATCCCGAATGGCGGCGATACAGCATTGTCGATAGCGGTCATATATTCGGTGACGGTGTGCTTGTTGTCGATCTGGACGCAGATGGTGACAACGATGTAGTCACGGCCAAAGGCAGCGACAACGAGGCCAGTGTGTTCTGGTATCAGAATCCCGGCGGCAATGCTGCTTCGAACTGGAAAGAGCGCAAGCTGACTACAGTTGAAGTTGGCAGCGAAGTCAAAGATATCGAAGTGCATGATATGGATCATGACGGCAAGCCGGATGTAGTTGTCAGGACAAAGCATAAATTTGCTGTCTATTTTCAATTATCTCCCGATACATGGCTTGAAAAGAAAGCCGACAATGCTGAACGTGAAGGGATGACGATTGGTGATGTAGATGGAGACGGTGACTACGATGCGGTAATGAATGGATTTTGGCTGGAAAATCCCGAGCATCCTCGTAAGGATACATGGAAGCGATATGATATCGACCCGATGTGGTATAAGGATATTACCGGCGGCTGGCAGGACCATAGCGTCATGGCGGATGTTAAAGATATGAATAATGATGGTAAAGCTGATATAATTTTTTCCCATTCTGAAAAGACCGGTTTTGCTGTCACATGGTATGAATCTGATAATCCCAAAGGTGGCCCTGATGCCTGGACAAAACACAAAGTTGGTATTATCGATTACTGTCACACTCTTCGCGGTGAGGATGTGGATTTGGATGGCGATATGGATATAGTCGCGGCTACTCTGATAAGAAAAAAGTCTCCTGAGATATGTATATTTATCAATAAAGGCAAAGGCCTCACCTGGAAAAAAATGCCCCTCGCCAAAAAAAGCGCCTACAAAGCCAAGACAGGAGACATTGATAATGATGGTGACATCGATATTGTTACGGCACGTAGCTGGGACCTCGGGCCTTTGCAGTTATGGCGTAATACCATTAGCCAGACCGGTGTTTCCGGGAAAGTCGGTCTTGGAGCACCACCGCCGCAAGGGGCCGAAGTCCTGATTGATGGAACTCGCAGGCTCTTGAATAAAAAATGGACTTATTGGAAAGGGCCGCGGTTCAGTTCCTCTCTGCCTATCAAGTGGAAACTTCTCGATGATCCCGTTGACCGGGGCAAGGTACTAATGAGCTATGACCCTGCCGCTGCCGGAGGCAAGTATGGAGCGGCGGACATTGTAACGAAAAAGAAGTATCGGGATTTTCGTTTGCACATTGAATTCATGGTTCCCCACAAGGGAGGTAACAGCGGCGTCTATTTGCAGAATCGTTATGAAATCCAGGTCCTGGATGGTGACAGCGGCAAGCATGGAATTGCTGCCGTTATTAATGAAGCAGCCGGCCCTTACCATGCCTATCGCGGTACTGGGGTTCTCAGTTCGGCGTTTGATTTGGATTTGGAGGCTCCAGGTTACCTGGACTGGGGCCTCTTTTTTTCTCTGTTGTCGGCAGAATATACTCAGTTTCTGAAACTTCTTGCAAACAAATTCCTGATTTTTTTACTTGCCAGGGTCTTTCTATAGCGGTAAAAATAAGCCATTACTTCTTCCAAAATTACTACAAAGATGTCTTGAATAAACTTAATCGAGAACAAAGATTGTCTTATCAGATTATTCACGCTCACGTGTTATCATTGAACGAAGCTTTCGGTGCATTAGCCAGGATTACGTCAGAATGTTATGAGTTAGCCAAATATGGAGAGACCGGCAAAAGTGATGATACGCCACTTATAAAGTGGGGCGATTACATTATTGCACAATATAAAAACGTCATGGATGTTATTTGGCACATCGAACATCATTTGAGAAATCCGAAAAAGCCTGATCTCAAACTTTTTAATAAAACGCACGATAGATACATTCAGTTTCACAATGAACTTGATAAGGGAATTAAAGACATTATAGAAAAAGCAAAAAAGTTGAGCCGCGATGATTTTGAGGTGGTGCTTTGTAAAGATTGGTCAACTTTAGTGTGATAATTCAAATGAGACAAATTGACGAAACATCGACACCCACGGCGGATGGCCAATAAAATGAAAGGTGGAAATGAAAGAAATAGTTGAGCTACTAAAAGATGAAATCAAGTATTTTAAGAAATTAAAATCAGCGATTGGTAATATTCATGGGCATATACACAGCCTGGCGGTCAAAGCTGCTCAAATTCATCTTGCTGGAAAATATTCTGAAGCAAAGACTTGGCAGGTGTCTGAAAAATATGGAGGGGGCATTGACATTATTGGCATAAGTGATAATGGTAAAATGATTGTCGCAGCGGAAGTGAAAACTACCGCTCGGTCAGAAAAAGAAACTTTAGGAAGCCAGCAGCGTTCTAAAATAAGAAATGATATTGACAAACTGCTGGAGATAGATGCTGAACATAAATATCTGTTTATCATTGATAATAAGAACAGGAAAGCTATTGAGGCTATTTTGAAAAGTAACCAGGGGACAGATATTGACCTTGTAAATATATTTGAATGTTGAAAAACTGTTACCACCCACGGCGGATGGCCAATATCTTTACATGAATGGGTAATCATGAGTAAGGACGCTACGCCTAATAACCAGCCATATGCGACACAGGTGTCATCATCAGCGTCTCCGCTGATGTTCGGTGCTGATCTCGCGAATGATCTCTTGAAATCTATCACCATAGCTTTGGAAGCCAAAGCTGTCTTCAGAGAAGGGAGCGAACCGCTAGAAATCTTCAGAGATGCCGTGGCCAACGCGATCACTAACATAGATGAACGGGCCAGTCTGCTTCGTCGTTTTCTCCGGCATGGACCCTACGAACGCGAGGGAGATATTCCTCCCGAATTGCAAGGCCTCAGGCTGACTAAACAGGAGGTGTCGAAAGCAATAACCTTCATTTACTCTCACGCGGTTAATTGTTTTCAAGGGCAATTAGCAGAATTGTTGGCGGTAGGCCCATTCGTTCAGTTGACAGAAGAACTTAAAGCGTCTGGACGGCTGCCCTCGCACTCGCGCACATATGTAGGCGACTCCGTTCTGTTCTCGGAGGGACTGGCGAGACACCGCCGCAAAGCAGCAGACATCCATATCGTTTCGATTGAGTCCGGTTCCTCACGGAAGGCAGTTGTTCACGCCCTTGCCGAGGTGAAGTCATACGCTTGCGGTGCGACTCGACTTCAGAAGCAGATAGCAAAACACGTAGCTCGCGTTCGGAATGGGGCTTTGGTAAGCATATTGAAAAACAAGCTGGAGAAGTCGGAGTTCAAGACGGTTTGTCCGGAGAACATCCTCTTGGTGGGAATCACTCCGGCCAACTGGAAGCTTCCGCGAGATTTCTCGTTCACTGAACAAGACGGCAAAACGTTACTGAAGACTGATACGCGAAAGCCACCTAACGAACACCACTATGTGAACCAGGTTGGTCCAAATGAGTGGAGAATAGTCTTACGCTGGTCGAAAGAGGCTCTAGCGTCCGCGGCATACGAATTGACATTTTGGTATATGGAGAAGCTCGGAGAGGCCATTTTCCGTGAGGGATTGCCTTCCGAGTGGCAGGAGATGACGCCAGCCGAAGCAGGTCGGAATGCAGCCAAAATGATGCTTTACTATGCAATTCTCCATAGTCCAAACCGCCCAGTGGAACAGCGCGCTATAGCACTCTACAATACATATGGGTTCGGCTACGCGCTCGGAATGAACTTTCGTGATTCAAATGGACACCGTGAGATGTTGTGGCCAGAGGACCTTCGAGAGATAACAAGTAGCGGATTGACAAAGCACGGCTTTAGTATCTGGCATTGATTTTGAGATTCGGAACCCTTGGCCATCGAAGTACAGCAAACACTCAGGCTGCCTGCACAAGGCTTCGCAGATTATCCTTCTGTTTTTCTTTGACCCGGCCTACCGCCATAGCCAGCATCACCATCAATGCTTAAGCCCCCATGTAACAAATTAGACCCTGATCCGAATACAGCAATCAGAGACTATGATATTGAATGCAAACGTCTTGGAAAAGCGTTAAGGAAAAACAGGGTGCTGAATGAAGATTATGTTAAAAATGGAATTCTTCGCTTCCTAAATATTGAACATAGTTATGGAAGAGGTGTGAAATTTGGAGCGATGATTGGTTATGTTCAGAATATGGAACTTGATTCTGTGATCCGGGAAGTAAACCAAAATATCGCACAAGTTAAAAAGCACAAGATACCGCCTAT
>JABMRO010000068.1 GCA_013202635.1 Planctomycetota bacterium | reverse complement strand
TTTTGCTCAGAACGGCACAAATTTACAGGTTTAATCGTGCATTCGTCTGGGTCCTGGATTGTGGCGTCTTTCAAATTGGCGTTGGGCGTAGGGACGATGCCGGCGCTCATACCTGACGGGCGGATGCACCGGTCTCGTTACTATTACTTCGTGGTGAGGGCGGCCACGGCGGAATTCCCTCACAAAGGTGCAGCCGGAAAGCGAGATTGTTAGTATGGCAACTATGATGGTAACTATTAGCCGTTTCATTTTTAGTACTCCTTTCATATTCGTTTTTACAACAGTATGCATTTTTTATTTTGACGCTGTTATCAGCCGCGTCTCTATATATAAAAGGCAGTAGAAACGAAGGAAGTAACGGGGAAATTAGATTTCAGCTTAAAGAAAGAATGGTCCGTTCCGTCTGAAGCCGGATAAACTCCAGGGGTAAAAATTACAGATTTCAGATTTCAAATTTCAGAGCAACAATCAAAAGGAGAGATTCAGTTTTCTTCCAACCATGAAGGGACGTGTGTGGTTACAAGCGGGTCGGCGGGTTTATAATCGGCTTTCGTAAATCGTTTCTTTTTGATAGTTGCTGTGGGTGTGAAGTAGATATAAGATTGACCTTTGGGTGGTAATTCATCTTTATTTAACCACCAGAATTTTTCTCTGTTGCTGTCGGATACCTCGAAGCCCTTCAAGCCGAAATATCCCCCCTTCCGGCCCATTGAAACCGAGATAAACGGAGCGATAATCGGGGCCCTTATTATGAACCACGGGTCTTCCCAGGGGTTTGAGCCGAATTTGGGGATTGGAATAATCAGCTGTCCCGGTACTATGTCGGCCTTTATTCCGAATCCATTCGGGTTGTATGCCCTTTTGTCGTGGTCGAACCAGAGGCCGCTCTCGTATGAGCCGAGGGAGAAACTACAGCCGGTGATGAGTAAAATCAGGGGAATGAATGTCAGTTTAATATTATTCATTTTGGCCCTTCAACTCCGCTCAGTAGAATTGGTGGGGCAAGCCCCACCCTACTATGGTTTAAAACCCGCAAAACGCTTTATCGGCCTTTTTATCGTCAAAAAATGAGGCCGGCTTTAAATGATTCCGCCCAAACGGACGGGGGACTTTCAGTGCTTCGCTTCGCTCGAAATAACAAACATTGTATCAGATTGACAAAAGGGGAATGGCAGAGTAAGATTTTTCCTGTTACGAACAGCGGGATTATTGCCTTTTATATATAGAAAGGAGGCATAAGAATATGTGCAAAAGACAAACAAACCGAATGGGGCGGGGATTGAAGAAAGAAGTAAGTGAGACGGCGGAGATTATGAGTATCCCAGGAAAGAGCCCCGGCAATTACTTGAAGAGGGCCGTTTTTGTTCTGCTGGTGCTTGGAAGCTCTGCGGGGACAATATGGGCGATAGCGAACGGATATTCAGGAAAGGTTCAATCGCTGGCCGAGGAGATTGTCCTTAACGCAGAGGAGCTGAGGGATGTAACAAGCGGGCCCGCTTACAACCGCATCGAAGTGGATGAGATTCTCGGCGAATTGAAAGAACTGATTAGTGAATACGAAGCAGCGATGGTCTTTGCCGAGAGCCCGTATCCGGGAGAAATCGTGCTGGGAAGCACGCCGGGGGGCGACAGTACGTGGCTGGAAGCGCTGTGCAGCACCCGTTACGAGGGGCCCTTGAAGGAAATACGAATAAGACGGACGGGAAACAGGGCGAACTACCTTAGAATCAACGATATTGAGATTACCTACAGTACGCCGGAGGGATGGGGACGGGAGACCTTCAACAAAAACGCCAGGGCCAAACTGTATAGCGGCGATGTGTTCAAATTAGCACTGCCCAGACCGATGCGGATAAGGCGGATTCGGGTTAAAATCAATCATAAATCGACGGGCCTGGAGATTTCCGGGATTCCGTATCATCCCGACGGGGTCCCGCGTTTTCCGAGAAGGATGCGCCGTACAGCCGTAGAGAATCGCGGTCCGTCAGAGGTACTGTTGGGGACAACGCCCGGAGGGAACAGTACCTGGCTCGAGACACTGTGCAGTAATCCCTCTCACAGACCCATAAGAGAGATACAGTTGAAAAGGACGGGCAGGAAGACATCATATCTTAGAATCAATGATATCGAGGTTACGTATCTGACGCCTGCGGGAAGACGTAAAGAAGTATTCAATAAAAACGGAAGGGTCAAACTTTACCACGACGGGATTTTCAAACTTTCTCTGCCGAGGCCGATGAGGGTCATCAACATTCGTATTCTGGTCAATCACAAATCGACGGGATTGGAGGTCTATGGTGTTTATTAGTCTCTAAAGGCCCCGGCCCCCTGAAGTAAGTCAAGGGTAAACTTAGTTCCCCTGTTACAAGTCAAGTAAGAAGCTCTCGGGGATAAACTCATTGGATAAACTTGTGGGGGTAAACTCCAGTGCATAAGTGCATATCCACGTACAAGCCTGTTTTGGCCGGCATCATAAACCGGCTTTATTTATTTCATTTTATTGTTGACTTTATTAAGTCAGGTTATTAGTATAATAGCAACAGTTCTCGTGCGAATAGAGTAGGTATCTGAAGGAGGGGAGAAATGTTACCCCAAGCCATAAACCTGCCTTTTACTGCTTCGAGAGCAACTTGAGGACATTGCTTGGAAAGCAGCCCTTAAAACAGCGAATACATTGTCCGGCTTCGGATCAGCGATTATAAGCGGGGAGGCACTGGTATCTGAGAGGACAAAAGATACTTCATGCGAAAGGACGGAGAAGATGAGCACAAATAACACAAACCCAAGCCGGTTGATAGTAAAAGCAGGATTGTTGATTTTGGGGGCAGCCGTGCTGATTATGGCCGCAGGAATATCGAGAGCGGAACTATCTTCGGCGGAAAAGGACCCCACAGCATCCATAGGCCGAACTAAGGAGCAGCGGGCTCTTGCCAAACAAAATTACGTACATGGTGAGGTAATAGTCAAGCTCAAGAACGACCAATCAAGCGGAATATCTCTTTTATCGCAATCCGGCGCTGCCACAGAGATGAGAGACAAAACCATCCTCCGTCGCCTTGAAACCGAATATGGAGTATATGAAGAAGGCCCGGTTTTCAAGGGTGCCCACGAGCGGCCGGGAAGTCAGACACGGGGCCAAATCAGTCTCGCAACAGCAGCAGAACCAAAGGAGCGTTCGACAACCGGCAAATTGTCACGGTGCTATCTTTTGAAAACCACCGAAAAAGTCCAGGGCATCTGTGCCCGGCTCAACGAGGATTCTGAGGTGGAATATGCCCAGCCAAACTACATTTATAAATCCTGCTCCGATCCAAATGATCCGGAGTTTCCTGACCAGTATGCTCATCAACTAATCCAAATGGCCGATGCCTGGGACATTTCAACCGGCAGTGGCGATGTAGTGGTCGCAGTTATGGATACCGGTGTTGATATTAATCATCCCGACCTTAAAGACAATATCTGGCTAAACCCGGGCGAGATTCCCGATAACGGTGTGGATGACGACGAGAACGGCTTTATCGATGACATTCACGGCTGGAACTTCGAGAATGACAGCAACGAGGTCACACCGGAACCGGACGACTGGTGGGATATTGCAGGTCACGGCACAAATGTTGCCGGGGTGATTGCCGCAGTGGGCAATAACGGCCAGGGTGTTGCCGGCATCAACTGGCAATGCAGCATAATGGTTTTGCGTCTGAGTATTTGGATTACCTCTGAGGAGGTTGCTTCAGGCCTGGATTATGCAGCGGCGAATGGCGCAGATGTGCTTAATATGAGTTTCGGAGCCGATGAATTCGGACCGGATGGAGACCCGATCGTAAAAGAAGCGATTGACAATGCCTCTGCCCAGGGGGTCCTGTTGACAGCCAGTGCCGGCAACGCCGACACATCCGAGCCACTCTATCCGGCAGCGTATTATAATGTCATGGCTGTTGCCTCCACGAATGGCGAAGACATCAAGACCGGTCACAGCAGTTTCGGGACCTGGGTGGATATTACAGCACCGGGTACGGACATTGTAACAACGGATCTTGACGGCGAATATATTGCCACAGCGGGGACCTCATTTTCCTCGCCCTATGTCGGAGCGGTAGGGGCGCTGGTGCTGGCGCATCGGCCGGAACTAACAAACGTGGAGGTCAGAGCCATTCTGGAAAATACTACGGACCCCGTTTATTACGGGGACATCAATCCCGTTCAGGGCTATATCGGCACAGGACGCGTCAACGCCTACGAAGCTCTTATGGCGGCAGACCAGAGGCAACCTCTCGGTGAGATCGCTGCCCCAAGACAGGAACAGATATTCGCATCGGACGGCAATGACATCCCTCTGGTGCTGTTTGTCCATGGGGATTCCTATCGGCTGGAGTACACGCAATACGGAAACGAAGACTGGCAATTGCTCGACGAAAATAGTACCCTTCCAGATCCCAACGGTCTTGTACATCTCTCATTTGCCAATCCCGGCGAGGGGGTATTCGAATTACGTCTTAGCGTTGATACTGAAGGGGCCACGCACACCGACCGAAAGACATTCGGCATGGAATATGCAGCCAACCTGGCCCCCTGGCCTATACCGGAAGATGCCGAAGAAGCAGACACATGGTATTACGGCAGTCCTTTATGCCTCGACGTTGACGGTGACGGTCGAAATGAAATCGTTCAGGCATCAACATTGTTTAGTGAAGATTCGTACTGGCCCGAAGGAGGAATAACCATCTGGAAAGAAGACGGAACAACTCTTCCCAACTGGCCCATGGCGAAGGGTTCAAATCTTTCGGGGCTGAACGCTTCAGGCCTGGCAGTGGGAGACATTGACGGTGACGGCGACTACGAAATAATCGTAGTGGACGACTACATGGTCATGGCCACTGCTTTGCACGTGGAGAGCGGTGAGGTGGTAGATGGCAACTGGCCCGTGGAGGTCGGCGGCTACTGGTATGCTTATATTATAGGCAGCCCAATTCTTGCGGACCTTGACGGCGACGGCGACAGTGAAATTATCGTCGCCCTTGATGAAGAATCCAGAGAGAGCGATGGCCTGTTTGCCATCCAGGGCGATGGAACTTTTCTGTGGCAGCGGCGGTATACCACAGAGGGCCCGATGAGTGTTGCGGATTTTGACGGTGACGGTGACGTGGAGATTGCCCTTTGCGGATACGGGCCGGGCATCACCCGCGTTTATACCTTCATTCTGGACCACAACGGCCAGCAAATCAAGAGGTGGCTCGGCGGAAGCAAGAAGGGAACGGCCATCGTTGACCTCGACGCGGACGGGGAATTCGAGCTGGTGTTTTGCACGGAGGACAGCGTGATGGCGGTCCATATTGATGGCAGCACGGTTTGGAAAACCAAGGTTGGTGATTTGTTAGGCGATGACGGCGACGGCGCGCTGAGTGTGGGAGATATTGACAGTGACGGTTTGAGCGAAGTTTATGTTAGCAGCTACGTCGAAGCGGACGGATTTGCATTCAGTCTAATTCACGCCTTCGACCATCAGGGCAATGAACTGTCCGATACCGGCTTTCCAAAGACGATGATGGGCGATGCATCGTACAGTCCGCCTTTGATAGGCGATATTGACGGCGATGGACAGAAGGAGCTTGTGATGGGTGCAACCGGTGCACCGATGATGGCCTGGGAAGCAGACGGCTCGGTAGTGTCGGGATTTCCAATGTTCGATCTTTCCACCGACTATTTAACATCGGCCGTGCTCGAGGACCTCGACAAGGACGGTGATATTGAGATGATGTTGAACGGCTATGATTTTCAATTCCACGTAATTGACCTGCCGGGCTCGTACAATCCCGATGTAATAGACTGGGGCTCAGCCAGGCATGACCCGCAAAACTCGGGATGGGCCTCGAAGGGTCCTGAACTGAACCCCTTAGACGCACCGGACGAAATCAGGCCCGGAGAAAGGCTCGAGCTGACGTTGAGCGCCACTAATCCGATGAATGCCGACCTTGACTTCTTTGTGGGCAATCTACCGGAAGGGGCTTATTATGATGCCGATACTTTGACTGTTTTCTGGAAACCGGCCGCAGACCAGGCCTTTCACAGCTATAGGTTCTCTTTCCTCGTAACGGACGGCATCCGGCAGAACAGCCTGAGTCACTCGGTTAAAGTGGTTATGGATGCAATCTACTACACTAATATGGATACGGACCCCGAATGGCAGCTCGACGAAGGATGGGCCTGGGGTATTCCAGCGGGTCAGGGCTCATGGAACGGCGACCCGGACAGCGGGTATGTGGGCGAGAACGTCTTAGGGTATGCCCTCGATGGCGACTATGATAATAATATGGCCGAAACGCGGTATGCAACTACCGGCGCAATTAATTGCGAAGGTTACGAGAACATCAGGCTGAGCTTCCGCCGGTGGCTCGGAGTCGAATCGCCTTATGATTATGCCGATGTGCAGGTATCGAACGACGGCAGCAACTGGGTGGATTTGTGGACAGTCGGTTATTCCCATATCTCGGATAGCCTCTGGCAGTTGGTTGAGTATGCGGTTCCGGCCTCTGTCGCAGATAACCAGCCAACGGTCTATTTCCGCTGGGGTATCGGCCCGACGGACGATTCGGTAACTTATCCCGGCTGGAACATAGACGACGTCCAGGTCGCAGGTGACAGCATCCAGGGAAATTGATTCAGGCAAGTGGTGCGAAATATCGCACCCTACGTCAAGATTATCGTTCCGGTGGGAAATTGAGAACCGCGAACTGGCCGTGATATTTTTCGGCGGCCCGGTCATAAGTTTTAGCGGCATTGGTCTCATTATCGAAGTAGCCGAGTGATTTTGTTTGGCCTTTGATTCTTATTCTCGCATGCCATTTGCATTTTCTTTTGTGCCATGCAAGGCCTTTGTATTTAGAACGAGATTTTACGCGCGGCGATTTGGGTCTGTTGCAGACGTTTTGGGAATGAGTGGCGGGACGGAGGTTGGCTTTGCGATTGTCGAAGCCTTTGTGGTTGATGTGGTCAACGACGAGAGCATCGGGAACTTTAAGGATTTGGCGGTGCATTTTGACGGTGCGCTCTTTTTTATTTTCAGCGTCCCAGACCTTCCTTTGGGCATAGTAAGTGAATCTGCCCCTGTTGGCATGCCACTTGTAAATGCTCAGGCGCAGGTAGTCTTCCGGGTCCACAATGGCAAATTTTCCCTGTGTGAGGGGGATTTTTCTAAAGGCATAGCCGTAGCGGAGGCGGCGGTAGAATAGTGCAATCCAAACGATT
>JABMRO010000820.1 GCA_013202635.1 Planctomycetota bacterium | reverse complement strand
TTTAGTTGTAGTGCTCATGCTTGGAAGATAAGCACATGCTATGCCAGAAAAGAGATCTTAGGATCAAAACAAGATTTTCAGAAGCTTTTCTACGAAGCAATAAACAAGAATTCCCGGATATAGTCCGTGAATTCGCCATTATTCCAGATATGCTCCTGGAAATGGAACGTGACCGCGAAAAGACTACAGGTTGTCAGTAGAGTTTGTACCTAATCTTCATTGAATTAGCCTGGTTCAGGTCTAAACGCCAGGGCCTTTTGTCGAGTTTGCTTTCGTCTCTTCGCGGTTACTGAAATCTTCTACGTTAAATGTTTCCTCCGCCAATTCCATCGTGACGATTTGTGACGGCAGCAAAGCCAAGAAATGACTGCCCTTCGTAGCCTCAAAATCCCAGATATAATAACTGTCAAGGCCATCTCTTTCAATACGGCCCTTGCTATAATATAATGGGGCACATTGCCTGAGAAGGTTCTGAAGCTTTTTTTTGCCGAAAAAGGTCATTTTGATTCTTCTCTTCTGCTTAATTCCCTGAATAAAAATGTCGTGGTCACTATGCACAGATATTACCCCTCAAAAAGGTCACCGAAGGCACGGAAACTCCATTTTTCCGCGCCCTCGGCATGCTCCGCACCTACATTTTCTAATAATCTATCTACAGAACACCATTTTGCATTCGCGCAGTCATTTGCTACAAAACCGCTAATTGACTACAAAGAAGGCGTTTCTCGAGGATTGAATATTGATTAAAAAAATGAAAAATTAAATATTTTTTTTCATTCGGTGTGAAATCCTGATACAAAGCTCACTTTCGGCGAGGTATGAAAATCTGTTCGCTATACTCAATATTGACCTTGCTGAGTGATTCGGGTATTATTTCAGATAATGCCAAATTGGCCGGAATTATGAAGATAATCAGTTAATACGAAGGGAATATACTATGTATAAAATCTTTATGCTAATCACGATACCGGCTTTAATAATCGGATGGGTAATATACTGGTTATGGATGCGTAAGATAATTGAGGAAGAGAAAAAACAGCCAAAAAAAGAATCTCAGCGTCTTACAAAAACCAAGGGCGAAATCTCCGAGTGGGCACAAAAAATGGCAAATTTTAAAAAACCTGAGATTAAGAGACCACCAAACCAATATGAACAAAACAAACAAGAGTAGCTAATCTTCAGGAACTATCAAAAGATACAAGGGAAACAAATGGCCACGCAATTTCTAACAGAAGATTTCCTGTTGCAAACCGAAACCGCCAGGAACCTCTACCATGAACACGCAGAGAAGATGCCTATCTATGACTATCACTGTCACCTGCCGGCCTACCAAATCGCCGCCGACCATCGGTTCGAGAACCTAACACAGGCCTGGCTCTACGGCGACCATTACAAATGGCGGGCAATGAGGACCAACGGGATTTCGGAAAAATATATCACCGGTAACGCAGATGATTATGAAAAGTTTGAAAAGTGGGCCCAAACCGTTCCATACTGCATTCGGAATCCACTCTATCACTGGACTGCTCTGGAGCTGAAAAACCTCTTCGGCATCAAAGACAAACTATTATGCCCGGAGACCGCCAGGGAAATTTACGAGAGGTGCAGTGAGATGTTAAGGACGCCTGAATTCAGTGTCCGCAACATAATGCGCAAAGCCAACGTCAAGTTAGTGTGCACGACAGAAGGGCCGCTCAATTCATTGGAGCATCATAAGAAAATTCGAGCCGACAAATTTGAAATCAAAGTCCATACCACCTTTCGGCCGGACAAGGCAATGGCCGTTGAGGACATTACAGCCCTGAACGTATTTATCGACAAGCTCAAAGAAGTCTGTAATATGGAAATAACCGACTTCCACCTATATATTGAAGCAATCCGTAAACGCCACGCTTATTTCCACAAAAACGGCTGTCGGCTTTCCGACCATGGTTTAGATACCGCTTATGCCGAAGATTACACTGAAAAAGAAATCGAAAAGATCTTTTCCAAGATAAGGTCGGGCAAAGATTTGGATTTATCGCAGTGTCTAAAATTCAAATCAGCGATGATGGTTGAATTCGCTCTGTTAGACTACGAGTCCGGCTGGGTACAGCAGCTTCACTTAGGGGCGCTTAGAAATAACAGTACGCGAATGTTCAACACCTTAGGCCGGGACATAGGCTGCGATTCTATGGGTGATTTGGAGATAGCCCGGCCGCTTTCAAAATTCCTCGACCGGCTGGACAAGGGCAACAAACTGCCCAAGACGATTCTCTACAACCTCAATCCGAAAGATAACGCCTTGTGTGCGACTATGGTCGGTAACTTTCAGGGTGGCTCAGTGCCGGGAAAGATGCAATACGGCTCAGCATGGTGGTTCCTCGACCAAAAAAATGGTATGACCGAACAAATGAACGTGCTCTCAAATATGGGCCTGCTGAGCCGATTCGTCGGTATGTTGACCGATTCGCGAAGCTTCCTGTCCTTTCCAAGACACGAATATTTCCGTAGAATACTATGCAATATGCTCGGCAACGACGTCGAAACAGGCCTGCTGCCGGATGATTTGAACCTGCTTGGAAAAATAGTCGAGGATATCTGCTTCAATAACGCTAAAAACTATTTTCCGATGGAACTGGATTAAACTATTGACAATTAGCTCTTGACAGTTTTTAATTTTTCGTTTTAATCTACTGAACATATATAAATATGAAATGGGTCGGTGCCCGAGAGGCTAAAGGGGACGGGCTGTAAACCCGTTAGCGTAAGCTTACGCTGGTTCGAATCCAGCCCGGCCCATTTTTTTCTTTATATATGTTCCATTCACATAAAGTCCGGCAGGAATGGCGGAGGTGGAAATCGCAAAAAATGAAAAGCCTGTATTCAACTCGGTCCGTATTAACACTATCGGCTCTGGTTATCCTGATAACTTCTGCCGGGTACGGCGAGACTTTTTCATTTGCAATCATAGCCGACCCGCATATCGACGGGAACGTGGACAACAAAGCCCAATTTATAAGTGCTGTTGACTGGATAATCAGCAACAAAGACAAGAAGGACATAAAACTGGTGTTTGTTGTAGGAGACATTGCATGGGGCGGCTATAGATCGGACAGGAACCTGAAAATCGCCCGAACAATACTTGACCGTTTAAATCATGCCGGGGTCCCTTATATTCCCGTAATAGGTGACAATGAAATCCATCGCAGATGCGAGAAAGAATTTGAAGACACCTTTAACAAGCAATATCAGTATCTAAGCAGCGTTCTCGGGCATTGGCGGAAGGCACCAACTCCTGTTGACGGTAAGTATCTTCAAAACTTTTCTTTTGATTACAAAGGCTGTCATTTCATAAGCTGTGATTTTAACTCAAGGAAACGAGGCGATGAAGGGGGGGAACTTCACGATTTTGCAGGTGGAAGCTGGCCATGGTTCAGGAACGATATCGAAACCTGCCCAAAGGCCAAGAAAGAGAGCATTGTCATCATTACCCATATTGGTATGTTCCGGACAGGATTTGCCTCAGCCGATGAGTTTCTTTTCTCACATGATGAAATGAAGAGGATAAAAAGCTTTCTTTACGACCACAGAGAATACGTTGACTCAAATTATGCAGGACATATTCATCAAAACTGGCATTCAACAATATGGACAGGTTTATTTACGACGCTCTACCATGTCAGGACAACGGATGAAACATGGCACTGCCGGCAATGGCCGGAGGCTGACGACAAGGAAGTAACTATCAGATTGGTTAAGGTCAACAGCGATGGAAACAAAGTATCTTATAGCCAGCATCTTGAAAATGCACAAGAACCCGATGCGGAGAAAGGCACACATCAATAATATCTAATAGTCAAGATTTCTTCTGACACAAAACAAAATATTACAATACATTGGCCTGCCGGAACCGGCTACACAGCTCGCAATCAGGCATAGATTTGTTAGAATATGTCTGCCGGTAAACTCAATGCAATAACTGGAGGTATATCTCATGAAAACACTTAAATTTCCTGGCGCGGTATTGTTAGTGACATTTATCATGTCCGGAGTCTTATTCGCATCCGAGATTGGCTGGAATTCATCAGGAAAAGGTGGGGCCGTAGCAGCAGGCGGGAAAGATGCCGTTGCAGCGGGTATTTCCATACTCGAACAAGGCGGCAATGCGGCAGACGCGGCGGCAGCAACACTTCTTGCACTGAGCATAACAGATTACGGTTCTTATGCTATCGGCGCTGAAATACCGCTTATCATTTATGATGCGCGCAAAAAAGAGGTTAAAGTCCTATGCGGACTCGGCGGAGCGCCGCTGAATAAAAAGGCAATTGAATGGTATTACAAGAACGGTATTCCCGCCGACGGGGACTTAAAAGCCGCACCTGTGCCCGGTGCCCTGAGCCTCTGTATTACGACGGTTAAGCTATATGGAACAATGAGCTTCGAACAAGTTGTGGCGCCATCTCTTGCACTGCTTGATTCCGGCGATAAAGACTGGCATGATAATATGGCCATCACTTTTCGCAAGCTCGTTGAAACAGAAAAAAGGACACGCGGCAATCGAAAAAAGAAATTGCAGGCAGCCAGAGACCGTTTCTATAAGGGAGATATAGCCGATGAATTAGTGGACTTCTATATTAAGAACGGGGGATTTCTCCGTAAGAGGGACCTTGCCAGGCACGTAACTCGTGTGGAGGACCCTATCAAGGTCGAGTATCGAGGCTACACTGTTTGCAAATGCGATACATGGACGCAGGGCCCATATTTGTGCCAAACACTGCGGCTTCTGGAAGGTTTCGCTTTGAAAAAAATGGGGCACCTGTCAGCAGATTATATCCATGTACTAACCGAAGCGTTGAAGTTGGGCTTTGCCGATCGTGATGAATACTACGGAGACCCGCTCTTTGCGGACGTGCCTATCAAGGCGCTTCTTTGTGACGAATACACAAAGCTTCGCCGTCCTTTAATCGATATGAACAGAGCTTCTTCGGAGGTGCGCCCGGGTGATCCTGTTAATATGAAAGCCGTCAAGGGACCCGGAACGTATCGACCCGGCCCGGGAGGTACAACTACATGTGTCGTTGCCGACCGCTGGGGGAATTTTGTAGCGGCCACACCAAGCGGCAACGGCCCCTATGCCGTATGCGAAGAGTTGGGAGTATCGCACGGCAACAGGCTTCGGAGTCTGAATACCACCACGGGACATCCTAATCGTATCGAGCCGGGTAAACGTCCCCGCATCACGTTAACACCAACAATAGTGCTTAAGGACGGCAAAGCAGTGATTGCCATCAGTGTCGCAGGCGGTGATTTGCAGGACCAGACCACCCTTAATTGTCTTCTCAACCATCTTGAGTTTGGCATGATGCCCAAAGATGCTGTAACGGCGCCCCGCTTCAGCACGGGACATCAAGAGAACTCTTTCAATCCTAATTCCAACCGCAAGGAAACCCTGGGGACATTGGCAAGCCTCACACTGGATGAAAATATCGACGAAAGCATAAGGAGAGAACTGGCTGGTCGCGGGCATAAAATAGAAACAACTTCAAGACCTATTGCACATCCGGTCATGATTTATTTAGATCCGAATACCGGAATGATATACGCAGCGGGTGACCCCGAGGCAAAACGCCACGCGGTCGCTTTGAAATAAATTTCTCCCTAAACCAGAGTCGTACCAAACTACCGACCTGTGTTTATCTGAAAGATATTTATATCCCGGTCACGGTCTTTAGCTGTTGAAATTGTCTTGCCGGTTTTATCAACAGCTATACTGTGACCACCATATATCCGGCCTTTCCACAGCCCTTTTGTTATTTCACCTACCAGATTGGTCCCAACGACAGGTGCTCCGGTCTTTTTAGCTGTTCTTTTAACCACTTTCTCAAGCTCTTTACCGTGTCCGGGCCACTCATTCTCTGCGGCCGCATATCCGTATGGAACGAGCAGCAAATCCGGCTTCAGCGCCGCCACGCGATTCAGGATTTCATCTTTATGAGTATCGGCACATATCAACAGACCGATTTTTCCAAATCCGGTTTCCACCACATCGACGTTCTTTCCGGCAGTGTAAGGGGGACTCATCAATTCGGATAGTAAGTTAATTTTGCGGTGCTTGAGAAGAATTTGTCCCTTGTCGTCTATCAGCACTGACGAATCATATAAGTCGCTTCCTTCTTTTTCCGCCAGGCCAATGCAAAGATAAGTTTGATAATCTTCGG
>JABMRO010000819.1 GCA_013202635.1 Planctomycetota bacterium | reverse complement strand
ACTACATTTTTTTCTATTCCCAAATGGGTGGCCAGTTGTAAGTCCGCCAGGTTTTGCTGTTCTGTTCGAGGCTGGGGCCAGACCTTGCAGACATATTTCCAGTCCGGTGCCTTGGGGTCATTTATTGCCGTAGCCTGCATAACTTCCTGAGCGCCCTTGGAAGCGGCATCACCGCCAACAGTCAAAATCATAATTTGGTCGTCTGCCACTCCTAATGCCTCACGAACCGAGACTACTTTCGGGTCCCTTTTGTCACGAGGTATAAAAGCGTCTGTATCGCACCCGACGTGCAAAACTTCAATGTTCTTGCCGCTAAGACCGTCTCGGGTATAAACTTTTTTGACCCAGTTTGATGTTACAAGAATCAGCGGTAAATCTTCGAGAATCTCACGATAATTTGCCATATAACCGTCAGCTACGAGCCAGGGCACCGCCGTTATTCCATACCTTTGGGGGTGAAGAACCAAATGAGGTGTATGGCCCCAGTAGCCAACGCCTACGATAACATCCGGCCCAAACCATCGATAATACCATTCTTTTTCCTGGGCCGACTCAAAGTTAACGGAATGTACGTCAATCCCCGTCTCTTCCAGTCCTCTATGCAGCAAATGTCCCTGAGTCGCAAGACCTGCAGGTGAGGGTGGATAATCATACATCAGTAAAACCTTCATTTTCCAGCTCCTTTCTCCGTATTTAACAGGCGGCTTTAAATCGCCGAAACGCCTCTTCTTTCGGAGTTGTCTTCGCCTCGAAGCTCTCCCGGTCAAAGCCGTAAGTCCTGGTTATAATATCATACTTTTTCCGCCAAATCTCCTCATTTAAACCGACCAGTAAATCTGCATCCTTGATTGCACGGGGAAAATACCTGCGATTGCCGTCTTCATAGGCAAATGTCCATAGTTCGTCGGCAAACAACCTGTCACTGTTCCATAATGCCAGAACCGCCTTGGCCGTCTCTTCGTGCCTTAGATGTCTGGTATATTCACCGGAGGTACTGTGTGTAATAATAATATCGAACTTCTTCGAAGGCAGTAACTTTTCTATCGTTTTTTGCACCTGGCCGCTGTCTAACGGCGTTTGTTCGGGGCCGTCATCAAGGTCGGCCATAAAACCACCGGCCCTTAGCCTTTCGAGGGCTTTGAAAAACCTGGGAGCACGGTCAGGGTCACTTTTTCGACATAGCGTTACGACGGTCCATTTGACCTTAGGATGCATCAGCATCAAACCGCCGGCCCACAAGGTTTCATCATCGGGATGTGCTACGATAACGGCACATTCGCTGTTGTCTTTTATTAATACTGAATCCCTGGAATCCATCATTCTTGTCAAATTCCAATCTGCATAATTTTCAGCAAGAACAAAATTTCATAACTTACTATAATCGGTCACTACAAGGTAAAGGCGTGAATACTCGGCATATAATACAAAAAAAACTTTTTATCCTGTCGCCGCAAGAAAAGCCTCGATGTTTTCTGTCGAGACATCGGGCGGCATGCCCCCACCGCAGGACAGGATAATCCGGCTCTTATCGCTTACCGATTCGAGTGCGGCCTTGACGCTGTTGCCCACATCTTCGCAAGTATCTGCTGCAAGGACATCTCGTGTGGGGATGTTTCCGAGCAAAGTAACAGCATTTTGAGTAAGCTCCTTCATCTGAGCGATGGTGTGCTGGAAGCTGAAATTGAAAAGATTCACGCCGATTTCGGGAAGATATGGTGCGCAAACAAGTCCGGCGGCGTCGTTGTGGAAAAATTTCACCGTAGCATCGAACGACTGGAAGATGCGTTCCAGATACGGCATCGCCGCCTCTTTGAAGTCTTCCTCACCTAAAAAGCCTACAATGTCATCGAGAATGAATATGCCGTCAATTGAGGGGAATGTCCGGGCCTGGAGGTCGAGCCAGTCGATTATGAAATCCGTTACGACCTCGAGTAACTTTCTGGTTTCGTCAGGATTGGTTCGAATGGCCATAAGGAATTCGGTGCTGCCGGCCAGGAACGAAGCCACGTTCAACGGCCCGCGTGCAACTGCAAACTTAATATTATGGCCTGCCTGTTCGATTTGGCTTTGGTAGTGCTTCAGGCGATTTAGGACAAACGGCAGCAGGCCGTCCGTTTTCGGATTCGGCTTGTTGAGTGAGTTTACCTGCTGGATATCGGTGATAATTTTGTCCGCATAGGGTAGCTCGTTTTCCTGCCAGGAACATTTCGCGCCGAAAGCAGACGGCTCCGTGCACATACCATACTCGGCCCAGAATCCAGGTAAAAACATAATATCCGGAAATTGCTCGATGGCTTTGAGGTTGGCCTCGAACCACATCTGTTCGTTAGAGAAATAATCGATGATGGACATACCCGCCCAGCCCGGAAGCCAGGGGCTGTCGATAATAAAACCCACCGGCAGCGGCTCAATCGATTCACCGTTTATAACGGCCAGCAATATTTCCCACTGTTCAGTTGTCATGCTGT
>JABMRO010000067.1 GCA_013202635.1 Planctomycetota bacterium | reverse complement strand
AGCGATTGAAAAAAGCACGGGTCGATAAAAACATAATGAGACAAGCCGAGCGGAAGGCGAACGAATTGATCGCCCTGCCCAATGTCACCCTTCAGACCGATAGGAAGTTCGTGGTCAATTCATTCCTGGCCCTGCGGGTATGCAAAGAACTCATGAGCGAATCGGGCGCGACGAACTTCGGCTTTGCCCACTGCATGAATAGGTCGGTGATCGAAATGCTCGATACGCCGCCCTGTCTGGTCTTGAGTCTGGCAAACGACGAAGGATATACCGCCTATTGCCACACGGACTTAACGCATACCGTACCCGGTGTGCTGCTGCGTTGGATCGCGAGCAAGCCGACCTTCGTGTGCAATTCGCACTTTCCCCACAACGGCATCTTCACGGTTGCCCACTGTGCCGCCCCAAGGAAAATGAACGGCAAGGACTACGAGCCGGCCAGGATCATGACGCATTTCGAATCGGACTATGGAGCTGCGACGAAGGTCGAGTACACAAGAGGGCAAATCGTCACCGTCATTATCCCGAACCTGCACTGCACGAAGTGGCAAGGATTCCGGGGAAGGGTGCTTGACTCGCCTTCTCATCCGGCCTGCAGGTCCCAAATCGACATAGCCATCGACGGCGACTCTCGCAAGCTGTTAACCGAAATGCAGGGATTCCATGTCCAGCTCTGCTACGGCGACTACCTCCGCGAAATCGGCTACGCGCTGAAGAAAGCAGGAAAGATCGAGTGGCAGAATTTCAGTTAAAGCCGATAGGCTCCAACTCGGTCGAGGGAGCAGGGACAATTCAAAGCTTGGTAAAGGAAGAGTATTAATATCTTTCACAGATTTCGGAATAGGCTTAAATACATATCTTCTGAAGGCTCTATGCTCTTTCGATACCTCTTAAGCAATGATAATTGTCAATATCAGAGTTACTGCAATAAAGCAAATTAGTAACCAAGGTTTGTTTTTATTCCATATTCTAAAACTCTCCCTGTAATGTGGTTCAGGAATTCCGCCTTTAACTTAATATATAATATCATAATAAGAGACAAAGCCTTTTTCAAGAGCCACATAGCTGCTCATTTTTCATTTAGTGGTTACTTTGGAGTAGAATTTTTCAATTTGGTGGATTTCCCTGATTACAATTAGTTGACTATTGGCCATTGAATTCATAGACTACAGAATTTAAGTTACGTGGTATGAAATACGATATATATGATTATGGCAGAGAAACTTGTAAAAATTGGGCTTGTTGGTTTCGGTACTATAGGCAGCGGTATAGCAAAGCTGATACTTGAGGATGCGGATTTGATAGCAGCTAAAACCGGCCTACGGCTTCAACTGGCCTGCGTCGTCGATATTGACACAAAATCCCCCCGCCCGGTTAAGCTGCCCGAGGGTATCCTCACCGATGATCTGAGTAGGTTGTTAAAAGATGATACTATTCAGATAGGCATTGAGATGATAGGCGGGACTGATATAGCAAAACAGGTCCAGCTCAAAATACTTGAGGCGGGCAAAGATGTGGTTACCGCCAACAAGGCCTTATTGGCTGAATACGGCAATGAACTTTACAGGGCAGCCCACAAGAACAATCGCTGTATAGCGTTTGAGGCTAGTTGCGCCGGAGGTATTCCTATCGTATCGGCTATCCGAACAGGATTGGCTGCAAATAATATCACTGCAATGTACGGCATTGTCAACGGGACCTGCAATTATATCCTCTCAAATATGACTACAAAAGGTGAGGAATTTTCAGAGGCCCTGGCTCAGGCACAGGAAAAAGGCTATGCTGAGGCGGACCCAACGCTGGATATCAGTGGCGGTGACAGCGCACATAAGCTGGCTATTCTTTCTTCTATTGCTTTCGGAGGTAAAATCAAGCTCGATGATATCTTTGTAGAGGGCATCGAAGCAGTTTCGAGAGATGATATCCGTTACGGTGCCGAAATGGGCTACCGTCTTAAATTGTTGGCTATTGGACAAAAAGACGAACAAAATAGAATCTCACTGAGAGTACATCCGTCTTTTATTGCCAGGGACAATCCGCTTGCCCGCGTAGAAGGCCCATTCAATGCCGTCAGCATATTCGGCAGTGCCGTTGGTCATGTAATGTACTACGGTCGAGGTGCAGGAATGATGCCTACTGCCAGTGCGGTTGTTGCAGATATTATCGATGTGGCTCTGGGCAATTCCGCTACTACCTTTCGCCATTTGAATCTGCAACCAAGAAACAAGACAGCACCATTAATAAAGAAAATCGATAACCTTGTAAGCAGGTTCTACATCAGGATAATGTGCAAGGACCAGCCCGGTGTAATAGCTCAGTGGAGCAAAGTTCTTGCCGAACACAAGATTAGCATATCCGGCGCGCTGCAGCACGAAGATATCGGGCCGGACAATACTGTACCAGTGGTAATTGCAACACATCCTACCCTGCAGAAAAACGTTACGGCCGCCCTGGAAGATATGGAGAAACTTGATGTTATTGGCGGCAAGCCGGTTTGCATTAGAATTGTAGATATTCCGGAGGACAATGATTAGTGACTAAATACGCCATAATAATTCCGGATGGTGCAGCGGACGAACCGCTGGAGCAGTTCGGCAATAAGACCGTGTTCGAAGCTGCCTGGACACCAGGTATGGACAAAATCAGCACATTGGGCAGGCAGGGTCTTGCCCGAACGGTTCCTTTAAATATGGAAGCTGGCAGCGATATAGCTCAAATGAGTCTATTGGGCTACGACCCGCGGCGATATTATACCGGACGAGCTCCGATTGAAGCCGAGGCATGCAATATCAAACTGTCCTTAGACGACTTGGTTTTCAGATGCAATCTGATTACCATTGCCGACGGCAAAATTGCCGATCACAGCGCTGGCCACATCTCTACTGCAGAAGCCGGCAAACTGATAAAAGAATTAGACGAGCAGCTTGGCAATGAGCAAATTCGTTTCCACACAGGTGTAAGCTATCGGCACTTGGTTGTCTTCAAAAAGCTTGGTTTCGACGTTCAGACATATCCGCCGCACGACAATATTGGTACGGCGATAGATAAGATTTTGCCTCGCGGCAAAGGCGCTGAGTTGCTTGTTGATTTGATGGCACGTTCACAGCAGCTTTTCACCGGTCACGATATTAACAAAGTCAGAAAGGACTTGGGTGAAAATCAGGTCAGTTCCATCTGGCTTTGGGGGCAGGGTAAAAAAGCCCAAATGGAACATTTCGAAAAGAGATTTGGACTTAAAGGCGTCGCCATAACCGCTGTTGACCTTGTAAAAGGTTTGTCGAAACTTATAGGCTTTGACTTGATAGATGTACCAGGTGCCACCGGTTTTATTGATACTAATTATCAGGGCAAAGCTTCTGCTGCGATAGAAGCACTCGATAAATATGACATTGTTTTTATCCATATAGAAGCACCCGACGAGGCATCTCACACCGGCAACGCCCAGATGAAGAAAAAAGCCGTCGAGCATATTGATAAATATATTGTCGGGCCTGTGTTTGAGGCGCTGCAGGGTTATGAGAGCTGGCGAATTCTGGTAATGCCGGACCATCCAACTCCCGTCCGAACCTGCGCTCACTCATCTGAACCGGTCCCATTTGCTATGGCCGGTGATAGTATCAGCGGGATTTTACATACCACTTTTAGCGAGGCCAACGCAGCCAGGTCGGGATTCAGGATAGACAATGGCTATGAGCTGATGGAGTATTTCTTAAAAAGCTAAAGTTTATTGACCATCAAAACCGAATTCAATGAACTGTTGCAGCAAACGTAAATTTTAACAGGTTGGAAATGAAAATAATTGTACAAAAATATGGTGGCACTTCAGTTGCAGATGCTCAGAAGATTCGTCGTGCCGCCAGGCGGGTAATTAAGGCGGTCGAGAACGGCTTTGGAGTTGTGGTGGTAGCCTCGGCCCGCGGCAAACAAACCGACCAGCTCATCGCTGACGCTTTGGAGCTTAATCCTAATCCGCCTAAACGCGAGATGGACCAGTTGCTTAGTACTGGCGAGCAGCAAACAGTTTCACTTTTTGCAATGGCTCTTGAGGCTATGGGACATGATGCCATAAGCTTTACCGGCGGCCAAATCCGAATGTTGACCGATAGCTCCCACACAAAGGCGCGGATAAAAAGCATCGGAGCCGAGCGGATTCATAAACAGTTGGACAAAGGTAAAATTGTTATTGTAGCAGGTTTTCAGGGCATAGATAAGGATGAAAATATAACGACTCTCGGCAGAGGCGGCTCGGATACAACGGCGGTTGCACTCGCAGCGGCCCTGGGAGCGGAGGAGTGCGAAATATATACGGATGTTGATGGAGTTTATACTGCCGATCCGCGTATATTTAAAAATGCCGCCAAAATGGATGAAATAAGTTATAATGAAATGCTCGAAATGGCAAGTTTTGGAGCCGGCGTCATGCATCCTCGATCTGTCGAGTTCGGCAAAAAGTATGATGTGAAGATTCATGTAAGAAGCAGTAGTGAAGAAACTGAAGGGACAATAATTACCCATGAGGTGCCGCGAATGGAAGGTGTAATAGTATCAGGGGCCACAATACAAAAAGATATGGCCAAAATAGGCCTTGTCGGAGTTGATAACATTCCGGGAAACGCTGCAAAGATATTCGCTCATCTGGCAAGAGCTAAAGTTATTGTCGATGATATCATCCAGACAGAAGTAAGTCCGGAAAAGGCAAACCTGTCGTTTGTGGTTTCCGGTTCGGATTTAAACGCTGCCAAAAAGGCTGTAGAGACAATAAAAGACGAAGTTAACTGTGATAGAATCTTTGTTCGTGAAGATATTGCCGAGGTCTCTGTGATTGGCATAGGTATGCGAACGCATTACGGCGTGGCCGAGAAGATGTTCGGGGCTTTAGCCGAGGCCAAAGTTAATATCGATTCGATTACCACCAGTGAAATTCGCATCAGTTGCGCAGTGGACGAAGACCAGGCTGAAAAGGCCCTCAATGTCGTTTGCGCTGCTTTTGAATTAGACAAATCCTCTCAGCAGCGAAGCAAAAGTTAACCGTCAAACGCAGCGGCATTTTTTTAGCCTTTCGGGAATTGGCTTT
This sequence comes from Planctomycetota bacterium, assembly GCA_013202635.1. Lineage (GTDB taxonomy): Bacteria > Planctomycetota > Phycisphaerae > Sedimentisphaerales > Anaerobacaceae > NIOZ-UU13. The sequence goes on along the minus strand of JABMRO010000067.1, from coordinate 10 downwards.
GATTGGGTTT
>JABMRO010000818.1 GCA_013202635.1 Planctomycetota bacterium | reverse complement strand
TAAAAGAAATAAAAGAAATAAGCAGCAAACCTATTACGGCGATATTGGGGGCATTCGAACAGGAAATCATTTTGCTTGAGGATGAGCTGACGGATGCGCAGGAAAAGATAATCGAAGGAATCAGGTTCGTCAGCGGAAAACTCAGCGGCAAAAGAGTCGTCATCGCCTTCACGGGTATAGGCAAAGTCAACGCCGCCATGACAACCACCCTGCTGATAGAGCACTTCAAGCTGGACAAAGTAATCTTTACCGGTATCGCAGGAGCTGTAAACCGGCAGTTGCAGCCGGGTGACATAGTTATAGCCGAAAAAACTGCGCACCATGATATGGGAACAGTCTGGCCGGAGGGTCTATTCCATAAAGGGGTAAAAAACCGCCTGAACGGCTGGAAGAATCCTGTTTTTTTCGAGGCGGATGAGCAGCTTCTCAAACTGGCCGAACGCGCGGCACAGCAGGTTGAGCTTCGCTCGATACGGATAATCTCCGGCCAAAGGAGCCCGAAGGTTGTCAAAGGCGTGGTCGTTACCGGTGATTCTTTTATCGCCTCGGCCGACAAGTGCGACGAACTGCGCAAAAAGCTCAACGCCGACGCCGTAGAGATGGAAGGCGCAGCAGTCGCCCAGCTTTGCTATCAGCGCGGGATTGGATATCTCGTGATACGCAGTATCAGCGATAATGCCGACGAAGGCGCGGTACTGGATAAGCAGACCTTTTATATATTGGCCGCAAAAAACTCTTCCAGCCTGGTCATCGAAATGCTCGGCCTTCTTGGGGCGGAGCTTTCGTCTGAAAAAAACGCTGGAAGTAACAAGTTAAAGGATTAGAAATGATAGGCGAATATTTTAAACTGCGTCAAAGACAAACCAGTTTCAAAATTGAGTGCATGGCGGGCCTGACGACATTTCTTACGATGGCGTATATCATTTTCACTAATCCCGACATTCTAAGCGACAACACCGGGATGGACAGAGAATCGCTGATAGCGGTTACCTGCATAGTCAGTGCCCTTGCGACAATTATGGTTGGGGTATTTGCGAACGCTCCGATAGCTATGGCGCCGGGGATGGGACTTAACGCTTTTTTTGCATACAGTCTCGTATTAGGCGACAAGGTTCCGTGGGAGACGGCCTTGGGCGTTGTATTTCTTTCGGGCCTGTTTTTTTGGATATTGACTTTATTGGGGTTGAGAAAAAAGCTCGTCGAGGCGATACCGCCCTCATTGGTCTCGGCCATATCGGTCGGGATAGGTTTATTTATTACATTCATCGGTCTGAAAAACCTCGGCGTTATTGTCCAGGGTTCCGAAGCAACTCTGGTTAAGGCCGGCCAGCTCAAAGCGACAGTGCTGATAGGTATGTGCGGACTTGTTGTAATGCTCTTTCTTGAAATGATAAAGATAAAGGGCGCCCTGCTGGTCGGCATTATTTTTTCGACCGCTCTGGCGGCAATATTCGGCTATATACCAAAGCCCGAACAATGGATTACCTCAAATCTTAACCTGTCCGCCGTGGCTCTTCACCTCGACATTGTTGGTGCTCTTAAATGGAGCCTGTTCGGCAGTATCTTTACTCTTATGTTTATCGATATGTTCGACAGTGTCGGGACCCTGGTCGCGTGCTGTCACCAGGCGAATATGGTCGATGAGAAAAACAGGATAAAAGGCCTGGGCAAACTGCTGGGGCTCGACGCCGTCGCGACTATGATGGGCGCCCTGTTAGGGACATCAACCACGACCGCGTATATCGAATCGGCGGCGGGAATCGAACAGGGCGGACGCTCGGGCCTGACCTCGGTCGTTACAGGTATTTTGTTCCTGCTGGCGCTGGTGTTCGTGCCAATCGTGGAAATAGTGCCGAGATATGCCGCGGCGCCGGCGCTTATTATGGTCGGGCTGTTCATGATGAAGGAAGTCAGGAGAATAGATTTTACGAACATGGAAGAGGCGTTCCCTGCTTTTATAATAATAGTAATGATAGCCTTGAGCTACAGCATCAGTACCGGCCTGGCGTTCGGGTTTATCTCGTTTGCTATGATGAAAGTATTATCCGGCAAAGCGAAAGACGTTAAGCCGGCTATGTGGATTATTGCGATTTTCTCCCTGTTGTTTTTAACACTGGAACAGATACCCAATCTGATTGAGCGTATTAAGTCTTTTTTCTGAGTTTGTGGGATAAAATATTCCAGGAAAAGATTGGTCTCAGAAGTTCTCAATAATCGCCGCCGTGTGGATTGCAACCAGCATCAGGTAATCCAGGTCGCTCAGGTTGTAGTGCCCGTGGTCCATAGAGTTATCGATATATAACACACCGAAACAGCCGGTAGGGTCCACAACAGGCGCAATCAGTGCAGAGCGTATTCTGTTCTCTTCTGTCGGAGCCGAGGCCTTCGGCACAAGTGTAAACTGTCCCGTTTCAACAGCCTGGTTGATTTTTTCTTTGAGTTTCAAATCGCTTAAATTCACCCCGTGGCCGTCCCGGCTTTTGCCCGCGTGGCAGGTCATTGGCCCGGCATTCTGGTTTCTCAGGGCGCACCAGCTATGATATCCCCTGAACTGTTTTAATGCTATACCCAATAAGACCTTTAGAAGCACATCGAGGCCGTTGGCTTTGCAGATTGCCTCTGTGGCCTCCATATAATCTTTTACCCTTTTGGCCGGCAGCGTAATATCCGGGGCCCGCTCGACGGTCGGTTTTCTTACTATAACTTCACTGCTCGTGTCCGCCAGTGCGGCTGTCGATTTGTAAGAGGTCGGCATGAGCGTATCCGCCAGATGAATAGGTTCGCCGGCGTCGAGCTTGGTCTCAAGATTGATTTCGATGGTAAAGTCCGCGATGCAAATGGAGTCGCCGGTCTTAATTTCAGCCTTGTGGATTGCCTTATCGTTCAGATACGTTTTGTTGGCGGAATCCAGGTCCTCGACAACCCATTTCCCATCCTGCGTCGTAAAGATCGCGGCGTGCTGTCTCGAGACCGCCCTGTCATACAGAAATACCTGGCTGTGCGCATGCCTGCCGATATAAACAGGACCTCTGTCGAACTGAAACTCGTTGACGGTTTGACCATTTCGCTTTACAACCAAAAGCATATGTTTTTCTCCCTGCATATTGGCTCTAAAGATCTATATATAATTATCACCCATTTGGCACAATTCGTCAAGTAAAATAATTGGCAAAGTTTAAATCGATTTCGGATTTCTCATCCACAGATTTCTCGGATTGTTAATCTGTGTAATCCGTGTAAGCAAATTCGATGTTGAAGGTACCTAAAAAACCAGAAAACAGAATTTTCTCGCAAATATGTTGCATTACCACGACCTCCTGTGATATAATTACGGCAGAACAGCATACCAGCGAAAATCATCATATTTGGCGAAAATTATCGGTTTATAAAAACCTTCTGTACTTGTACATGCAGTAACACGATTACAGGTACATAAGTGCAGACAAAAAAAGGCATGGGTTTTCGCAAGAGACTCACAGGTGTTTTGACGCAGTTTTCGGTTGAATTTCATAAAAATCAACAAAAAATGATAAAATACTCAAAAAATCGCGTCAAGTTTTGCGTTTTTGTTGAACTTATTAATAGAAGCCAATGATTAACCACAAAGAGCACGCTGAATTGATCAAGAAAGCACAGCTTGGTGACAGGGAATGTCTAAGTCGCCTGGCCGAGGTCGCGAGGGTACATTTGCGTGAATATGTACTGCGTCTTACGTTACAGGAAGATTTAACAGAGGATATTGTGCAGGAGAGCATTCTGGAAATGTTTAAGGTATTCGACAAACTGAAAAAGGCCGAGCGGTTTTGGGCCTGGTTGCACGGCATTGCTTTCAACAAGATTCGCAGTCACTACGGCCGGCAGTGGCGGCACAAGACGATTTCTCTGTCTGATGTCGCCTGTGAGATTGCGACAGAGGACAGCCAAAACGCGCTGGCAGACATGGTCAACCGGGAATTGAAGCAAATTGTTCTAAGGTCAATGCGGGAATTATCACCCCGCCACAGGGCCGTATTAACCATGCGCTGTTACAAGGAGATGGCGTATTCGGATATTGCCGGGTTGATGGGCTGCACGGAGTTTGGCGCCCAGGCATTGTTTTATCGAGCCAAGAAGGCGCTGGCCAAAAAACTGTCCGGTCACGGGCTCGGCAAGGGGTACCTGCTGACGGCTTTGGTTTTGTTCGGAAAGCTGACAGCCGCAACTGAGGCTACCGCCGCGAACGTGTCTATAACGGCTGCTACTCTCAAGGTTGGTGCGGCGGCTTCTCTGGCGGCAATGGTAACGAGCAAAACAGTAATAGTCTCGTTAACCGCCGCCGGCGTAATTGCAGGCAGCACTGTAGCGATTACACACGGAACAGATAAGGACGATAAAGCACCGCAAAAATCAAACGCACAAACTTACTTCAATACACCCCAACAGACCGAAGCGGGCAAGCCTATGGAGCAATGCTGGTACTTCTTCCCTGAAGGCGCCGGCAGGCCTGTAATGATGCGCCTGCTGGAATTTAGCAAATCCGGTAAACAATCCTACTGTCAGTGCCTGCAGAATCAGCATGCCAACTACCACTACGACAAAAACTCTATCTATATTAACAATTTCCGCATATACAATCCGGATATATCCGTAAGAAGACTGCCGACAGACGTTGAGGATTTGAGTCAGTTCATTTCTCAGGTCGAGGGCAAACCGGCTGATATGGAATACGTTTCGGGCAAAGGAAAGGGGCTGCTGGTAATCTCCAAACGCAGCGACGATCATGGTGACAGAATCTGGAGGATAGACCGCCACTTCAATGTTTTGGAAGAGGAATATTTTCAATTCGACTGGCCCCAAAGCACGAAAATCGTCGATAATCGAGACGAAATGCACAAGCGGGGCTGGACGTATTTCAGAATTACCGGCCGGCTCAATGGAGAAAAAGTCTTGGGAACCGGACAAATACCGTTTGTGTACGCGACAAGCAGGCGATTCGACCCCTGGCTTAAATTACAGCTCGGCAATAGCTTAAAAATTGTAGATAGCGGCTCAGCGGCGTTCGTGTTCGATGGAAGCGGAAATGCCCTGGCAAGATACGCGGGCGGCAGTTTCTTTAAGGGATTGGGACGACCCTGGATGGGGCTGCATACGATAGATACGGTGCGCCGGGATGCGGCTGAAAAACGCTTGTGGTTCGAGACCAAAAATATATCGGGTAGTACAGCAGAAGTTGTGTTGACGGGCGAGCAGGTCAAGCTGGTCTATACCATTGATATGGAAACCGACGTTATCGAGAAGATAACATTCTCAACCGGCTCCGGCGATGAGGGCGAGCTGCGATTTTCTTACCTGCAAAATATTGATAATCCCGGCAGCGAATTTATCCGGCCGGGGACAGGAAGCTACCGCAGGCCACAGCAAAGACCGACGGGCATGTTATGGCTCGTGAAATTGATAAACAATCGCTGGTGAATTGCATCTATTGCGAAAGAACGCACGGCAGAAAGGAAGGTGCATAATGGACAAAAAAGTAAATATTATGACAAGACTGGCAATTTCGGTATTTTTCGCGGTACTTGGTAGCGCCACAACTGTTGCAGGAAAGATTATCTACGTTGACGATGACGCCATCGCTGAATTCGACGGTTCAAGCTGGGCGTTTGCGTACCGGAGCCTCCAGGAGGCTATTGCAGAGGTACTGCCCGGTGACGAAATCCGAGTGGCAAAAGGTATATACAAGCCCGATCACCAGACCTCAAAGGGAGGGCGGGGAGGTGGAAAAATGTCATCTGGTGACAGAACGGCTACATTTGAACTCATCAATGGCGTAACATTTAAGGGCGGCTACGCCGGGTACGGCAAGCCTGAACCCAATGCGCGAAACATCAACCTCTATGAAACCATCCTCAGCGGCGACCTGGATGCAAATGACGTCGATGTAAACAGCCCCGGTGACTTGCTGAATGAACCCAGCAGAGAAGACAACAGCTACTACGTCGTGACCGGCAGTGGAAACTCCGTCCTTGATGGATTCACCATTACCGGCGGCACAAGCGCAGGGATGTTCAATGAGTATGGTACAGTACGGATCATCAACTGCACGTTCAGAGAGAACTCAGCAGGGACTCGCGGTGGCGGGATATATAACTATCGGAGCAACCCAAGCCTGATCAATTGTACATTTACACAGAACTCCGCCAAGGATGGCGGCGGCGCGATATACAACTATCAGAGTGTCCCGGACCTGACCGAATGCACATTCATCGAAAACTCGGCAGAGTACGGCGGCGGCGGGATATACAAC
>JABMRO010000817.1 GCA_013202635.1 Planctomycetota bacterium | reverse complement strand
TATCGTTCCAAGGGTGGAACCGACCTCTGCCAGACACGTCAAACCCAAGCCCGTCTATAAACTGACTGTTTCATTAGAAAGGATGGGCCCATGGCAACTCCGAGTACCTTGTTCAAAGCGTCGTGCGTGCGAAATCGTGGTGTGTGGTTCCCGGTTAATCGGGATATTGACATGAATCGACTGACCGAACTGTGTCGGTTCATTGCGGCATTGGCACCGCGCCAATTCGATGCCATGGCCGACATCATTGGCGACTGCAAACGACTGTTCGAACACGCCTCGTGTTCTCCGGATCGCCAAAAGCATCAGGGCAGAGACACGGATTTGCCTCTGGTCAGCATTGGACCATCCGGTATCGGCGGACGTTTCCAGCGTGAACTGAAGTGAATGATTGCAGGCCGGATTGACAGAGTTCTATTCTTGAGCATCCGGCAAGCTCAACAGAAAACGCCATATTGGCAAAACTTCAATGCATCTGTTGTCGATGTCGATCTGCTCTGCCTCGTTTCGCGTCACAATCATGCTCCGTTCTAGTTTCAGTTCGCCCATTGCCTCGCGCAGGGCAGTGATTTCGCGTTTTCTGGTCTGGGGATCTGCCAGCGATTCACAGACCTGAATCAACATACGAGAGCTGTCTTGCATCTGAACAATAAAATCTACCTCCCGACTGCTACCTGTCCGATAGTAGAATATATCAGGCCAGAGACGCCGCAGGGCCGTGAAAACAAGGTTCTCAAGTAGATGCCCTGAATTCAGCAGTATTCCCGATGAAACGGAATTAATAAAGGCATGATCCACGCAGTAGACTTTCTTGGGATTAGACTTGCTGCGCGAAAGAGACGCGTCAAAAAGTCGGACAGAAAAAAGGAAATAGGCATCCTCAAACCATTCCAGATATGAGGAAACTGCGGATTTAGGGGCCTTGTGCCCCAAGGATTTCAGAAAGCCTGTAAGGCCGTTGATGGAATACAGGGAAGCAGCATTGTCCACAAGCCAATGGGCCAGGTCTACGACCGCCCGAGGATGGGACACTCCATGACGTTCGACTACATCACGAAACAAGACGGCGTGAAAGTACTCCTGGTGAATGCGCGTGCGTAGACGCTGGTCAATACCCACTACTTCCGGAAAACCGCCTGTCTGCCAGAAATCGGCAAATGCCTTCTGAGTAAGGAGCCGCTTCTTGGTCGGCATAGGATACGAAGCGTCGATTTCCCGATAGTCCAAATACTCCTTAAACGAGAACGGGAATATCTCCCACGAGAGCGCCCGGCCCCGCATCTGGGTGGCGATCTCCTTTGAGAGCATCTTGGCTGATGATCCCGTGATATAAACTTGGCATTGCTCGGTTCGCATTATGCGTTCAACAAAGGTTTCCCAACCGGGAACACATTGAATCTCGTCAAAGAAGCAATAGACCGTCTCAGTGTCCTTCTTCTCCGGGTATAATGAGAAGTAAGCTTCGACAATCACTCCAAGTCCTTGGCTGCGCAGATTGTGTAGGCGATCATCAAAGAAATTGACATAGAGGATGTTCCGGCAGGGGACACCACTATCGAGAAGTCTTTGAATGAGCTGGCACATGTATGTCGATTTCCCGCTGCGACGCACACCAATGCACACGGTGGCTTTCCCTGGAACCGTTTCAATCCTAAAGCGTCTGGGTACTCCGGTGTCAAGTCCATGCTGCTGAAAATCCAGGATCAGTGTCTTGATGGTATCGATCATAAATCTCATTATCGGCTATTTACCATTCCAATCTATACTTTAATTGGAAATAACAACAACCACTATTGACATTTTTCGGTAATATTTATTACCACTTACATATTAAACCTGTCTTTTTAAGTCATTATCACCTATCATAAAATTATTTCTCATTCATGGGAAATGTAGGGATAGGGACTCCCCCTATACATTCAAGCACTGAAAAGCACTGGCTAAATCAGATTCTTTCCCCAGTAGAGCGGGCTATTGCCTATGTAACATTTTAGCCGCGTGCGGCAAAAGTGTTGGTTCCAGGTTAGAAGGTTCACGGTCGAACTTTGGGGTCACAACTTTAGGGGTCAGGTCTTCTGTTTGCACTTTTTGTATAATGACAATGACATAGACACGACGCTTTTTTCCGCTATGCCAGTGTAGCCAGCTTCCGCTCAAGATCCTGGCGTGGGAAGATGTCAATTACCTGCAGCGTCTCCTCCTGCAACTGAAGCAGGATGCGGTAATCGCCAACTTTCGCCCTGTGGAAATCACGATGGCGTTTGATCCGCTTCACATGGTGGAAGGATCCACTCTCGCCAGCAGCCAACTGACCGCAAAACGCCACGGCCCGGGCTGCGATCTGCTGTGGCATGCGTTTGATGCTTTCAGTGAAAGCCGGAGAGAAAAGAGGAATTCTGACCGG
>JABMRO010000816.1 GCA_013202635.1 Planctomycetota bacterium | reverse complement strand
TATACTGCTCACGATTGAATTTTCCCGATTTTAAGCGGCGTTGATGTGAAAGTTTTCTGTCAGTAATGCTCGCAATTCCGGCAGATATTTCTTTCGTTTTCGGAAAAAACTCCGGCAGGCCTGCTTAAATTCTGCAAATGTTTCATAGTAGCGATTGTTCAACACTTTTTTCTTAAAAAACTTCCAGTATCGCTCAATCAGATTCAAATTCGGCGAATACGGCGGCAAAAATATCAATTTAATCTTCGTGCCCTCGGTATATTCTTTTAACAAACGCGAACGATAGTATCGAGCATTATCAACAATAATATAAATCGTTTTGGCGTTCGGATGTTTTGCTTCGATTTTAGAGAATAAATCAATGGCCGAATCAGCATTGATCGTATCATAAAATCCTGTCGTCGGCTCCAGCGTTTCGATGTTAATCGCACCATTGATATTCAAACGCTGACGGCCACAGTTGGCTTTGAGTTCTTTTTCCTGCCCTTTCTTAATCCAGCCATAAGAGGGGACACTGTTGTGCTGCGGATGGGTTGCATCGGCAAAATAAATCGGGTCGTTTTCGCCCTTGTCCGCCTTGATTTGCTCATATTCTTCAATAAAGGCCTGTTGTTGGACAGGGTCTTGTTTGCCTGGGACATGCGTCGGCTTTTTGTAAGAAAATCCAAGGCGATGCAGCAGGTCGGTGACTCCGCTGAGTGAGTAACGCACCCCGTACTGTTTATGGATATGGGCGATGACCGATTTAGCATCGGGCAGAATATGTTCTTCAAGATAGCCTTCAAGTTCGCTCATTTGATGCTCGTCGAGTTTTGGCTCTGCTCCAGAATAGTTGTCATCCAGCAACGTCTGAAGACCACCTTGCTGATAACGCTCGAAATAGTGCCGGGATGTCTTCTCATCAAAGAGAAGAATCTCCGCTACCTGAGCCGCCAACCATCCCCTGGATAAAGCAATGACCGCTTTGACGCGATCAGCCTGACGCTTATCACGCAGCGAACAATGCAACGCTTCCAGTTCAGCTATGTTTTCTGTTGACAACTTATAATCCCTCATATACACTTCTTATCGGACATGGACGGCTTTCTGATTGAAAAATTACGGGATTTTTCAATCGAGAGCAGTATATCGTTGTGCCCAAAGATTCTAATGCGAGAGCACGAAGTTGGCCAAATCTGTAATTTCCTTATCAGATAGGTTGGAAGTCAGCCCATGCTTATCGTCGGGATTGTACTTTGTAAGGACTTCCTCAATAGTAACGGCCCGTCCATCGTACAGGTATGGTGCGGTCCGCCAGGCTTCGACCAAAGTCGGCGTATCAAACTTTTGGTCTTTATCCAGGCCTTTGCCTATGCCCAAATTGTATTGCTGCAGGTCCGTATGCAGTCGTCCCTTATGACAGGAAGCGCAGCGTGCTTTGTTAAATATCCTTCGCCCTCGTTTGGCTGAGGCGCTTAGTTTGCCGTTGATTAGATAAGGACTCGGAACCGGCCTGAGTGACTTGAGGTACTTATCGATGGTAACGGCGTCCTCTTCCGGGCGTACCGCGAACAGGATATGCCTGATTCCGGAGCGCACGGCCATCTCGGCGTTTTCGCGCACAGCCGTAAACATCGCCGGCGGGGTCCTGTGCGAAAGCAGGAGACTTTTTGTATTTTTAGGGTTGCCTATACCATCATTAAGCAGGTCCCAGTTCAAGGCATCGACCCGGGCACCGCCCGGATGACAGCTTGAACAGCTTTGCCAGTGCTGAAAGCAAAGCGAAGCATCGTGGAAAAGCATTTCACCTCTGCGCCTTATAGACATTTTTGGAGTTGCTCCGAGTGCTAAAGCAGTAGTTTTGGTCCCCGTCGTTTTGTTTATATCAACTACCGTCATACTGTCCGTAAAATACTCCGCAACGTAAACATCGGAACCGACAATTGCAAGTGCACGAGGGCCTTTGCCGCAAAGCTTGATACGCTGCCGAATCCCGTAAAGAAAACTCAGCTCGTTTGGAATGTTTGATGAAGGTGTTGAACTTGTACCATAACTTCCGTAATCACCCTGCCCTATTGTACGATTCTGAGCGTTTCTTTGGTCAGCGTGATATTTCCTGATTTTGTCCATCATGGCAGGTGCATCTATTATGCTCAATTCATCGGTTCCGGCGTGGGTTACACAGATATATTTTCCATCGCTTGTGCAACCAACGGCCCATGGATTGGCGGCTCCATTATCCACATCATCCAGAAGGACGGTATCAATTAGCTGTTCGTTCTGGAC
>JABMRO010000815.1 GCA_013202635.1 Planctomycetota bacterium | reverse complement strand
CCCGGTGCATCCAGCAGCGCTTTTACATTCTCAACATAATATCTTGGCGGTACGATAATAACGCCGGGTTGTGGCTTATTTAAATAGGCTGTCCGTTTTCTTTCATCGATCCGGGCAATAGAATTGATACCGGTATGCCAGCGCAGCAGCATAATCAGGTGATTATTTTCCATTTCCGGCCACTGATGAAGCTCATCTTTTCTGAAAAATAACTCCTGCGTATTTCGAGAAAATTTTGGCGGGGTAAAATATCCAACATTCGGAGTTCGGGCAAGAGTTAAAGTTTTGCCGTTCGCAATGAGGTTTTGGACTTCAGTCTCTGTAATTTGTGCGGTCCAAACTTTTTTGTTTTGAATCCAATGCTCAATTTTTTTACCACCGGAAATTATCGGTATTTCACCGGGATATGCTGCATAGGTCACATAATAATCTTTCAATTTATGATATTCAAATGCACCGCTGGGCAGATTAGTCTCAATTCTTTCTCCACCATCAGATGCGGTAAAACGAATCGGTTTTTCCAGCGAATAGTACCCGCCACGAATTAATACCAAAATATCTCTGCCTGAACCATATTTATGAGGTGAACCAATCCAGCGCTTTTCTACAGGTTTTTCTTTGGGGAAGTAAATGTTGCTCTTTAGTTCCAGAATAGCTTGTTGAGCCCGTTCTATTGTTGCAAACGGACCATCGGATTGATCTTGATTTGGAGCGGCCAGTTGCCCTGACCAGAAATCATTTCCATTTGGAGCTATATAAAAATCAACTTTTTTCCCTTCGAGAGAAAAACGCTGCCATTTCTGGCCGCGTAAAAGTTTGCCATCGTCGGCAATTGTTTTTGTGGTAAAAAATCCCAACAGTACAAAAACAAGAAAAAAAGCTGACATAGATTTCAAATTCATAATTTTTCCCTAAGATTCAAACATGTAAACACTTTTTGTGTGATTATATGTAACAATTCAGGTATCCATTATAATTGAGTTTAACTTATAGGAAATTCGATTGCTTATAGGAAATATGACTGCCACCGATCGGAGTGATTATACCACGCTGGATCAATAATGCAACGGTCCGATGCCTGCTTGACAAGCGCATGATGAATATAAGTTTTTCAATCTGCCGGAGATATAGCTAAAAAACAGGCCCACAAAATGATGATATAATGTGGGCCTGTTTAATGTGTCTTTATTCTTCCAAAGATCAAACCATGTCTTTCAGGTTCTTAAGTGGCCGAATCTTCACAACATTACGCGCCGGCTTGGCCTTGAATACAGTTTCTTCGCCAGTGAAGGGATTGATACCCTTACGAGCCTTGGTTGCAGGTCTTCGCTTTACAACCAACTTCATCAAGCCGGGCACGGTATATGCACCGGTGCCGCTTCGACCGAGACTCTTTTTAATTTGAGCAGCCATTGCTTCAAACACAGTATTAACATCCTTCTTTGTCAATCCTGTCTTATCGGAGATCCCCGATACGATCTCACTCTTGGTCATCGGCTTAGCAGATGCCTTCTTCTTTGCCATAATATGCTCTCCTTACGATTAAAAAAGATTATAGAAAACAATCCCTTAGACTACGGTTTCCACCGTGTCAACAATCAATAAGTATACTTACATATGGACTTTCACTGAGCCTGTCAAGCAAGAATATACTGAATATTTCGAAATATGTCAAATTTAAGCCTAATCAACAGCAAATAGGAACCATCGTTAACGAAGAAGACGTGTTGGTTATAATCATTTTTCGTTGCTGTCCAACTATAACCTCGCACATCTATTGATAGATGAAAACCACCACTCGGCCCTTCCTCACAACGGAACTATCAACGGTTATTGCTCAAGATATCGTAACGGTCATTGAAAATGTTCACAAATTTTATGTTTTCTATAACTCATTGATGACGCAGAGCATATGAAATTTGCTTTTTCATTGAATTGGCAGATAACGGGTTGTTGAGTTGTATGAAGGCTGTAGTTGTGAAGTCGTAAAAATGAAGTCATTTTCCGGGCATCTGTACGCAGCCCAGTGAGCTTCTGTTTTACTGGTGAGACTGGTCTGGGTAATCCCCGAGAATCGGTGGATACACTTTCGTACTACGACGAGAAAAAAACACACTTGTAAAGTGCTATGCGATGGCTATAATAGTATATAGTGTGGCCTATATGACGTTTAGGCCGAAGGGAAATAGCAATTCCCGGAGCAAATGTGCATTTGAAGTTAAAACCATTCAGTTAGGAGGAAAACCGTTATGAGCGACATCACTAACAAAAACACGTCACGTCGTGAGTTCCTGAAGGACACCGGCCGGATCGCCGCTACATCAACTTTTATGGCTGCGGCCGCTCCACGTATGTACGCCGGGCAGAGCAACACTATCAAGGTTGCCTTGATAGGCTGCGGCGGCCGGGGCACCGGCGCAGCCTCGAACGCCTTGTCCGTCAAGAACGGCCCGATCAAAATCGTAGCCATGGGCGACGTTTTCGAGAATCGTCTCGCAAGCAGCTACATGAATCTGAGGAAAGAGCACCCCAGGCAAGTGGATGTGCCGAGGAGTCGCCGATTCGTCGGTTTCGACGCTTATAAGAAAGCGATGGATTGTCTCAGTCCGGGTGATGTCGCGATTTTTACGACGCCTCCGGCATTCCGCTGGGTACATTTCACTTACGCCATTAAGAAGGGTCTCAATGTGTTCATGGAAAAGCCGGTCACTGTGGACGGCCCGACCAGTCGGCGGATGTTCAAGCTCGCCAAACAGGCAACGGCGAAAAACCTCAAAGTAGGAGTGGGATTGATGTCCCGTCACAGCCGGGCTCTCCAGCAACTGGCTAAACGTATCCATGACGGTGAAATCGGCGACATTATTTTGCAGCGCGCCTACCGGATGCATGGTCCGCTCGGATTTTTCTCCTCGCTGCCCAAACCGCCAGGAATCAGTGATCTGATGTATCAGATCCAGCGTTTCCACAGCTTCATATGGGCCAGCGGCGGGAACTTCAGTGACTTTAACATCCACCTGATCGATCACCAATGTTGGATGAAGAACGACTGGCCAGTGAAGGCCCAGGCACTTGGCGGCCGCCATTATCGGCAGAGTCCCGAAGGCATCGCTTATGTGGACCAGAATTTCGATACGTATTCTGTGGAATACACCTATGCAGACGGCGCCACGTTTCTCCTGAATGGACGTTGCATTCTGGGCTGCAAGGACATTTACGCCAGCTACGCACATGGCAGTAAAGGCATGGCAATCGTCTCAAAGAACAGTGACTGTGGGATGCCCTCCAGTATTCACAAGGGCCAGAATCCGACACGCTCGAACATGGTCTGGGAATCCAAAGTCAGGCCGGACGAGCGGAGTCCATATCAAAACGAATGGAACGATCTTGTGGATGCCATCCGCAACGACAAGCCCTACAACGAAACCGAGTACGGTGTCCGGGCCAGCCTCGTAACGAGCCTGGGCCGCATGGCTGCGCATACCGGCCAGGAAATCACCTACGAAGAAATCCTCAACTCCGACCACGAGATGGCGCCGGGTCTTGACAAGTTGACGATGAATTCTCCTGCTCCACTGGTGGCAGATTCCGATGGCAGATATCCCATTCCTCAGCCGGGTATCACTAAACGGCGGGAATACTAATGAAACATTAGTGCGAGCTGATTCAAGTATCTTCTGCGTTTAGGTTACGCGGCGCTTTGCAGCTTTCCGACGTGGCCTACGGGCAGCACGCGGCTTCCTGCCAACAGTCCGACGTGGGCTTATATGCCGCACTGATTTGGATTTGTCTGCAGGATATGGTTGTGGCTGTAAGGAATCAGATTTCATGTAGGCAAAGCCTTCACATTTTTCCGATTTAAGTTCGCGCCCTATGAAGTTCTCAATCTTGCGAAGGTACTTCTGCTCATCGTACGAGACAAACGTGATTGCGTCGCCCAAAGCCGTGGCCCGTCCCGTACGGCCAATGCGATGAACGTAGTCTTCCGCATAGGCGGGTACATCATAGTTGATGACATGCGAGATTCCCTCAATATTGATCCCGCGTGCGGCGATATCGGTTGCGACCATCACCCGGAACTTGCCTCTTTTAAAGCCTTCCATTGCCTGCAGACGCTGTCCCTGTG
>JABMRO010000814.1 GCA_013202635.1 Planctomycetota bacterium | reverse complement strand
AGCAAGTACCGTCACCAGAGCAAAAGCCAAAATAATATTGCTGTGTGAAGTGAACGGGGTATTGAGTGAGTTTTGCCCCAGGCCTTTTGTCGTATTTGATTGTACAGAACCTGCCATCACAATTCCTTCTTAAGTTCATACTCCGGCAGCAGCATCACCGAGACCGAGAATATTTTTTATCTTGACGGCGAATCGCCCGTCCACAACTACAATACTTCCGGTGGCGAACTTTATATCTCTGAGGTACAAGTCTGCGGGTTCATCAATAGGTTTATCAAGCTCTAATACCGAACCAGGTCCAAGCTTCAAAAGTCTCCGGACAGGTATTTCTGTTTGTCCAATAGCAACCATAACAGCAATATCCACATCAAGTAAAAGGTCGATATTGCCGCCGGCACCTGTATCGCCCGCCGGATTAGCTTCAGAATATTCGACAGATTGCGCCTCCGTCTTAGAGTCTGTCTGTACAGCTTCAGTTGTCTCTACCATATCTTGATTTCCTTTTTAATTTTTTTTATCTTCTGTAACTGCCTCTGCTTTAAGTTCCCCCTGTCCGAGGCCCTTAGCGGTGTTTGTCATTTCCGCGAAAGCAGTGACATACTTTTATTTTGTACCATTAAACAGTTCTGTAATTACCACAGCATGCTTGCCAGACGATTTTGCAGGTCGACCGAGAAGAGCCGTTCGTCCGCTTGCCATTAATTCGATAGGCTCATTAACTTTTTTATCAAGTAACAATATGTCATCCACCTCAAGATCCATTATCTCTTTAAGAGTAAGCACCGTAGAAGCCAGTTGTGCCATAATATAAACGGGCATTTGCTGCATATGGCCAAGTATTGCTTTTGAAATATCTTCTTCTGAGAATACACCAACCGTTTGTTCGGATTTGCCCACGACGGGCTGCAGTTTATTGCAGAGGATTATGATGTAAGCTTCGTTGCTTTTTTCATGGCCGGCTTTCTTGACGTCAAAAGTAATTTTGCAGAGTTCCTCTGTTCCCTTAAGCTCAAGAGGAAAAAGTCTTCGGACAATGTTCTTGTCCGGCTGGTAGTCCCAATATTTCTGAGAAAAGGCTTCAAGAAGCTCCGAGAGCAGGTCCCACAAAAGCGATTCTTCCAATTGAGATAAATCCCTGTCTGAAACCTCTTCTTCGGATTCAGGCTCACCAAGCAATTGTTCCGCCCAGATAAATGCAGTCTGAGTAGGTATGCAAATAAGTCCGTATCGATGCTCCTGGTCAGTACCAAAAGCAAGATAATAATCATCCCGCCCGCTCTCCATAGCCTGTTCAACAAACTCAGAGGCAAAATGCTGCGTTGTCGAGACAACCGTAACATCGAACTCGCCATGACAAAAGTCGGCGAATTTCACAGTCATCGAATTTGCTACCTTTTTCGTAAAATCGTCGAGCTTGTTGAGCTGCTTGCTATCAAAATAATGAGGCTGGTTCCAATTGTACTCCGTAGCATTTATACCCGTAGTATCTTCCGTCGGGCCGGACCCAACGGCTTTGAGGAACTGGTTTATTTTTTCCCTGCTTAAACTGTTAGCACTACTCATTGTACAGCAAATTCCTTAAACAGAATGCGCTTGATTTGGGATTTGGAACCAGGAAAAAGCTTTTCGTTAAAATCGTCGAGTATCTGCGATTGGATACGCTTGAGGTTCATGTCGCCCCTGATATCTTCAAGGCCTAAACTCGCGAGGTAAACAGTAAGACTGTTTGTCAAAATGGGTTTTTTCTCATCAAGAAAGACTTTGCCTTTCTTTTCATCCAACCCGCTACTTATTTCAAGTGTTAACCAAGCCTTAACATAGCGTGTTACATCGTCCACATCGAGATTTGCTATAACGGGCTCCAAATGATAGTACCAGCTTTTTTGTGAGTCATCTTCCGAGCCTTTTGCTTTTAGGTTTTCTGACTGAGACGACTGGTCCTGTTCGGAAGCTCCGAGCGTCTGAGGTGTGGATGAACCGGCAAACAATCTACCGAGAGTAAAGCCGGCACCAGCGAATAATACCACGATGACAGCTATAATTATTTGCGGCAGAAACCGAGCCACTGAGAACTTCTTATCACCGGCTTCTGGTTTTACGTCTTTCTGCTGGTCTTGCTGCTGCTCTTGTTGCTGATCCTGTGGCTCCTGCTGCTCTTGCTGCTCCTGTT
>JABMRO010000066.1 GCA_013202635.1 Planctomycetota bacterium | reverse complement strand
TATCCACCGGCACCTTAAACCGGAACCGGCAGCTAAGATTGCATAGTTGATATTACAGATTTGTATTAACTCGGGGCTTATACTGATTGATTCGGTATAGGCCCTGATGTTTTTTCGTATATTGAGCCTCGGTTGCAATACACTTGGCGTTTTGTTAAATTTCCCCTCCTGATTAAATTAAATTGACCAAAAAGTCCGAATCTGCGATTATATTCTGTGCTTTAGTCTCACTTTGCTGTATTTCTATAGGAACTTTTTGGGGCAATATTGGTCTAATTGAGGGGAATACCGGTGACGGAAGTGGCAAATATCAACATTGATGATGCTGTTTTGGTTAGGCAATGCTGGGAGGGCGATTCTGCGGCAATAGAGCGGCTTATCCTTAAGTATCAAAATCGCATCTACAACGTAATATTAAAAATATGTGCCGATCCCGATGATGCTGCGGAACTAACACAGGACACATTTGTCAAAGTAATAGAGAACATAGATAATTTCCAGGGCAGAAGCAGCTTTTACACCTGGGCGTTTAGAATAGCCGTTAATCTGACCCTGAATTACTGCAGGAGAAACGTCAGGATTGGATTTAGTTCGCTGGATGCAGAGCAGATTCGAGGCGACAGCCAACCGGGCAGGATATTGAAGGAGTTTTTAAGCGATGATAGTACACCCGACCCGGCGGTGGTGGCCCAGAACAGAGAGTTGTGTCAGATAGCTGTTGAGTCCTTGAAGAAATTAGATGATGCACAGAGAGCCGTCATAGTGTTGCGGGATATTGAAGGTATGACTTATGCCCAGATTGCAAATGTGTTGGATATTGAGTTAGGAACGGTTAGAAGCAGATTAAGTCGGGCCAGGACAAAGCTGAAACAGATTTTGGAGGCCATTTTGCAATGAAAGAAATTCCGAATTTGGACGAATTGCTCAATAGCTTCATTGATGAAGAATTGACGCTCAGGAATCAAACCGAAGTTCAACGGCTGGTAGCTCATGATGAGAAAATTGCACAACGGCTGCAGCAGCTACAAAAATATAAGATGTTACTGAGTTCTCTGCCTGTAGCCGAGGCTCCTCCGCAGATACTGGAAAATGTAAAAGCTTCCCTGGCCAGAAGAACCCTGCTGGGCGAACCGCCCTCGGCTTTTGATGAGAAGATTGGGGCAAGACATTTACTCGGTCGCAAGGTCTTCGCTGCCGCCGCTATGTTCGGTCTGGTTGCCGTTTTGGCGGTGGTAGTTTACTCTATTGTAGCCCCCGCTGTCTTGCAGAAACCGATTGTTGCTGAGCGTCGAGACCTGACCCCTGAGATTAACATACCAGAACCTGCGCCAACGTTAGTAGTTGCTGCGCCATTTAGCGGCAGGCTTGAATTACAAACAAAAGACCTGCCTGCTGTCTTGGGATTTATTAACAGGGCAATTGAAGAAAATATCCCTTCAGACGAATGGATCGCATCAGACCAAAGCGATGTCAGAGAGCCGCATGCCCTTATTTGCAGCATAAAAAACTTTAATTTGCTCTGGGCGGAGCTGGACAACATTTGGAACAAGTTGGATTCAGCCGCGTTATTTATTGACACAGAAGTTTTTGGCGAACAGGTTGTAGTTGGTACTGTTACCGCTGAGCAGATTGTCGGCATTGTCAACCAGGACGATCCTGAAAGGCGTATTGAGGTGGCGAAGAATTTTGCCGTCTTGAACAATATAGCCGAACATTTACCCGGCAGAGAAATTCTGACTGCTATCGATGATGCTGCGCTGGGTTTGATAACTCCGCCCAAGCCGGTTCAGACCTGGAACCATAAAACGATTAAAAAATCAGCCGCCAGGACCGAAGCCGTCAGGAACATACGCCTGACAATTACGGTTACGGACAGTAACTAAGGGACTGTGGATTTTGATACCTTCATTGGACCTGGATTCCAGAGAACAAAGGAATGCTTGATATACAAAACTGTTGTTTGGTGGTTGTTGATGTTCAGGGCAAGCTCGCTCAATTGATGTATGACAAACAGGCCCTGTTCAAAAACGTCCAGATCCTCATCAAAGCGGCTAAAATCCTCAATGTCCCAATCTTCTGGTGCCAGCAGTGCCCCGATGCCCTTGGCCCGACAGTGCCTGAAATAGCACAGCTTCTAACCGACAGTGAGCCGATAAACAAGTCGGCTTTCAGTTGCTGCGGCGCCGAGCAGTTCAACATTAAGCTAAACGAATCAGCGCGACGGCAGGTTCTGTTGTGCGGCATAGAAACCCATGTCTGCATATATCAAACGGCGGTTGATTTGCTTGCCAAAGGTTTTAGTGTGGATGTTATTGCAGACGCCGTCTCTTCGAGAACGCCGGAGAACAAACAGGTTGCGATAAACAGAATGGCCGCTGAGCAGATAAACATCAGTTGCACTGAGACGGCCTTATTTGAGCTGCTCCGGACCGCCGAACACCCCAAATTCAAACAAATCGCCAAACTGATAAAATAAGCTTCTTTTTTTAAATTAGCTTTAATCTTATGTTCTGAAGTTCTGCGATCCAAGTGTTATTTTTTGCAAGTAGTGATAAAAAGGTGCAATCATATTGAAACCGCAAGCTAAATCATCGACCAGCTTGCTGCTGAAAAGGGCATCATCTATTTTTCTATTACAAACCAGATACATATTTTTTCTCTGGTACCAGTCCTGGATTTTTTCAGGTTTGGTCTTGCCGATTATTCTCTTGTATTTCTCGCCTTCCAGGACAAAAGTCTTTTGTTTATCGAAAAAAGAGATGGCCTTCAGGAATTCTTTGGGATTGTCGTCAATCATTTCCCTAAATCTGCTCATTATGGCCGATGCAGCATTATAAAATCCCATCCCATATCGGTACGAATTCATAGACAACTCGAAGAAATAACCACAAACATGTGTTGTCCAATCCTTCTTTTGATTCTTAAAAGTAAACCATACAGTACTCCGAAAAGGCGATTTATCTTTGGAAAACCTCGTATCGCGATAAATCCTTGAAATCGTCTTGTTCACCGCGGGAG
>JABMRO010000065.1 GCA_013202635.1 Planctomycetota bacterium | reverse complement strand
AACAAAGCCAATTTCCCAAAGGCCAATATGAATGCAAGCTCTGTTATAACAAAGGATTATCAAAATATTCATCTCCCCGAACCCCTCAAAAACAAACCCAATTCAAACCCAATCAAAGCCAATTTTGGGCCAATATCAAGGGTGGCAAAGCCAATACAAAGCCAAACAAACCCAATTCAAACCCAATCTAATGTCTTAAGTCTTGAGTTTGACATTCTCCTTGACATCATACTTATAGACCATTACAATGTATTTTTAATCAACAATTTCTACATTAAGGATAGATTATGCAGCTTAAGTTAAATTTTCTCGGCGCAGTTCAAAATGTTACAGGCTCCCGCCACTTATTACAGGCCAATGGCACGAGAATTCTTGTGGATTGCGGCCTTTATCAGGAACGGCAATTCAAGAAGAGAAACTGGGAACCATTTGAAGTACCCCCGAAAAGTATAAACGCCGTCCTTTTAACTCATGCGCACCTGGATCATTGCGGCCTGCTGCCCAAGCTCGCCAAAGAAGGATTCAAAGGTAAAATATATGGCACATCCGCAACAGGAGAGATTGCACGCATTATTTGGATGGATTCAGCCAAAATACAGGAAGAAGATGCCGAGTACAAACGTAGAAGACATAAGAAAGAAGGCAGAAAAGGTCCTTTCCCTGTAAAGCCGCTATATACTACTGAGGACGTCGAAGTGTGCTATCCGCTTTTTTCACCGGTGAAATATAAACAGCCGATACAGATTGCCGATGGTCTTGAAGCAACATTTTTCGATGCCGGTCATGTTCTCGGCTCCTCGATAATACGGATTAAGGCAAAAGCAAACGGCCAGCAGCGCACTATTTTGTTCTCCGGCGACATGGGCAGGCCGGACAGGCCTATTGTTCAGGACCCCACTTCTTTTGAGCAGGCCGATTACATACTTATTGAGTCAACATATGGTGACAGGGTGCATCAGGAAAAAAAAGATACCAAAAAGATGATTGCCGATGTTATAAACTCAACAAAAAAAGCCGGCGGCAATATCATAATTCCAAGCTTTGCACTCGAACGCTCGCAGGAGCTTCTATATTATATTAATGAGCTGATGCTCGAAGGTACAATTCCACGCCTGACGGTTTTCTTGGACAGCCCGATGGCTTCGAAAATCACAAAAGTATTCCAGCATCACAGAGAGCTTTTCGATGAAGAAATGACCGAACATGTCCGTCACAACGAATCTCCTTTCAATTTCCCTGAATTAAAAATAACAGGAACTGCCGACGAATCGAAACAAATCAAGCATATTACAGGAACGGTCATTATTATTGCAGGCTCCGGAATGTGTACCGGGGGAAGAATCAAACACCATCTGATCAACAATATCTCAAATCCAAAAAACACTATAATGTTTGTCGGATATCAGGCCGAGGGTACACTCGGCAGGCTAATTATAAACGGCAAAAAGGAAATAAGAATACACGGCCAGAATCATCAGGTCAAAGCAAGAATTACCCGCATTAACGGATTTTCAGCCCACGCGGACAGGAATGAACTCTTTACCTGGTTAAGCAAGCTTAAGAAACCGCCCCGTAAAGTTTTCGTCGTACACGGTGAAACCAAAAGCGCACACCAATTCGGCGATTACATCAGGGAGAAAACAGGCTGGCAGGTAGTTGTTCCGGCATATCAGGATGAGATTGTTCTTGATTAGTCAGCGCGAAGCTTACGGAGAATATCCCAATATGCCCCCCGCTGACCTTTTTTGATTGCTTCCGTTAGCTCCATATTATCATTGTAATTGTGGTCCTTTGATTGACCACACTCAAGCGCTTCCGGCTCTGTCGGCTCAAAGAATCTTATATCACCTGCTATTAAATCTCTTACGAGCCTGGCCGGCTGCGGACCTAAAGCCTGCGATATATAGAAAGTCGGCTGAAAAAGGTCAACGGATCCCGAGTACTTTCGATGGATATTTGGATTCGACTCCGCCGGGCCTTCGTTTGCCAGGATATTGGCCATTTGGGTACCGGGATAAACTCTGATACCAAGTGAGGCGCCAGCACAATCAGGGTCAATCTGCTTAATAAAATCGACTGTCTGTGAAACGGTTTCCGGTGTTTCTCCCGGTCCGCCGAGAAGCAAATCTATCATAACTTTTATGTTATTATCACGGCATAAACGTACCGCCAGGGCAATGTCATCTTTACTGTGAGGCTGGCAATAAGTCTTCAGCATCGAAGGACTCGCAGAATCACCCGTAAAGTTAATACCTATACAGCCGGCTTTTCTCATAGCTTTAGCAAGCTCAGCATCAAATGGTACCACCGCCATATATGTGTACCAGCTCAAATTTTTGCCAATGGAGCGTCGATTAAACTCTTCGCAGACCGCATACGCGTGATTTCGAGGAATGTTAAATTCAGAGTCGCACAAGTGCAATACCTCGACTCCCTGGGTGATGAGGGACTGGGCTTCATCAGCAACTTCTGAAGGTTCTCGGAGTCTGATTGCTGCACCTTTGGACAAATGGTCGGCACAATATATACATCCACGGTTACAGCCACGCTTTGTCTCAAGACCACATTGCCCCCCTTTCTCAAAGTAAGCCAGATTATCGATTTGGTCGCGATTTGTCGGCAAAGAAAGTGGATTAGGCCAGGATGGCCGATTGCTGTAAATCTCTCCGTTACGCCGCCAAATTAATCCATCGACACGTTCAAAGCGTTTCGATTGCTGTAGCTCGTTGACAAGTGACACTATTGCCTGCTCACCATCGCCGCGAATCCCGAAATCCACACCGGTATATTCGACAATACGCCTGGCAAAGATGGAAAAACCGACTCCGCCGATTACGATTGGCGCATCGGTCATATTGCGTATTTTACTTATATTCTCAGCCAGGTCAGGGACAAAGCATCGGGCGCTCGGCCAAAAACAATCATCCGTATTGCGAAACGACATCCCCACCAATTGCGGGCTATGTGCAGCAAAATATCCCTCAAGCATTTCCAACGGATCATCAGACAAGCATAAATCCACTATCTCCACATCAATCCCGGCTCTTTCGGCACTCGCTGCAACGTAGTCAAGGCCGATTGGGCCTATCGGAGGGAGCATTCTGTTTGCGTTAATCAACGTTAACATATATCTACAGGAACAAGGATATGTGCATTATGGAAGTAATCAGGGTTAATCCTGGCTTTCTTTAGCTTTTTTCCTGCGTTCTGCAAACCAACACAGTACTATACCTATTTCAAACAGGGTATAAAGTGGTACTGCAAGAGTTATTTGAGAGATAACGTCGGGAGGAGTGGCCATTGCTGCAACTACAAAAATACCGAGCAGTACGTATTTTCTTGACCTGCGCAGCGCTAGAATTGAAACCAATCCAGTCCTGTTCAGGATAAAAATTGCTATAGGTGTCTGAAAGCCGATACCAAAGACCAGCATAAGCAATGTAATAAAAGAGACATATTTCTGTAGGGTCCATGAAGTCTCGACATCTATCCATTCGCCGAACTTTAAGAAGAATTTAAGAGAAATCGGTGCCACGAAAAATAGAAAGAACAGAGCCCCGGCTACAAATAATATCACCGAAAAAGGTACTGCTATCTGCACGTATCGTCTTTCTTTCGGATACAATCCTGCAGCAACGAACATCCATAAATGATAGAATACCC
The DNA here is from genome assembly GCA_013202635.1 of Planctomycetota bacterium. GTDB lineage: Bacteria > Planctomycetota > Phycisphaerae > Sedimentisphaerales > Anaerobacaceae > NIOZ-UU13. The sequence continues at coordinate 282 of JABMRO010000065.1, read as the reverse complement.
ACGGTGATGTTAGTATCAACCCCGAAACAATTGATATTTTCATATATGCGACGAATGAGTCGGCCACACCAATAACAATGAGTTTATTATCAGTCTGGGCATAGTACGGTCCTTGGATGAATGCAAGAATTCGAGGTCCGAAGATAAGGCAGATAATAGCTCCAAGAGCCAAACCGGTTAAAGCCAATATCAACCGCGCGCGCAGTTCCTCAAGATGGTCGCCCAGACTCATAGTGCTATCGAGGGGGCCTTGTTTCTTCTTCTTTTTGGTCTTGCCCATTT
>JABMRO010000064.1 GCA_013202635.1 Planctomycetota bacterium | reverse complement strand
TACACGAAATCCAGCGCATTTTATATAGATAGGAGGCCTTTATGAGATACCAGGAAAATTATAGCCGGACCCGCAGTAATATAAGAACAAAGCGCACGAAACATTTTCTGGTTCCTGTGTTTATAATATGTGTTCTTGTTTGTGGGGTGTCGATGGCAGGGGATATGGTCCCTTTCGTAATTCCTGCAAAACCAAATCCAGATTCGCTGATTGCGGTCACTTCATTTGGGCCTGTAAGGACGGACAGTAATCGTTTGCAGGCGCAGGATGGACACTTCTATCGAAGCGGAGAACGGATAAGGCTTTGGGGGGTGAATCTGTCATTTGGGGCAAACCTGCCCAGGCATGAGGATGCCCCGTATATCGCCGCCCGTCTGGCTGCGGCCGGCGTCAATACTGTTCGATGTCACCATATGGACACCGCACGCTGGCCCCGCGGACTGTGGAACGCTGAGGATGGCAAAACTATTAGCTCCGAAGCGCTGGACAGGCTCGATTATTTTATCGACCAACTGGCCCGCTATGGGATTTGTGTCAATATAAACCTTCACGTTGGCCGAGCGCACAGCGAATATTTAGACCTGCCCAAAGCCAATCGTCAATACGATAAAATCTCCAATATATTTACGCCCGCCCTGATTGATGCTCAGAAACAATTTGCCCGCCAGTTATTGACCCATATCAACCCTTATCGAAAAGTCCGTTACGCTGATGACCCGGCTGTGGCGTTCGTCGAAATTACTAATGAAAACAGCTTCTTTATGTGGGCCAGTGAGAATACGTTGCGGACGCTTCCTCCGTACTATGCAGATATTCTCCAAAAAAAATACAACGCCTGGCTAAAAAAACGCTACGGCTCAGATGAAAAACTGCGAAGGATTTGGGCTGAGGGCGCCGAGCCGCTCGGAAAAAACCTACTGAAAAACAGTGGCTTGCAGATGACCACGTCGGGCAGTAGTGTTCCGACAAACTGGAGCATTGAACAGCATTCCGGTTGCATAGCTTCGCTCTCAAAGCAGCGCTATCAATCTAAAAATGCGCTCTGTATTGAGATTGACAAGGCCGATGATACCGAATGGCACCTTCAGTTTAACCAGGGAGGCATTTCTTTAAAGGCCGGGCGATATTACACCGTAGTGTTTGAAGCCGCTGCCGACGAGCCGAGGGAGATAAGTTGTTCTGTTAGTCAGGCCCATAGCTCCTGGAGCAATCTGGGCTTATCGCGACAAGTGGAATTAAGCCAAAATTGGAAAACATTCCGTTTCGGCTTTGTTGCCAAATCTGATGACGACAACGCCCGCTTGAGTTTTGCTTTTGGAACTGATAAGGTCCCGGTTCGCCTTGCAAATGTCCAGCTTCATCCCGGCGGCAGGGTAAGTTTACAAAAAGGAGAATCAATCAGGAGCGGAAGTGTTGCTGTTTTCGCCGACAATGAAAGCCCTAATCGTACTCTTGACAGAATGCAGTTTTTGGCGGAAACAGAAAAGGCTTACTTCGACGGGATGCGAAACTTCATCAAAGAAGACCTCGGTTGCAAGGCGCTTGTAACCGGAACGATTGTCTTTGGACCTTTGGGGCTTTATACCCAGAGCGATATGGATTTTATCGACGTCCATGCTTACTGGCAGCATCCAAGATTTCCCGGAAGGCCATGGGATAGTGGTAATTGGATTGTCGAACAAAAACCGATGACCGATTATCCCGCCGAAGCAACCCTGTTTCGCCTGGCTGCTGCGCGTCTCGGCGGCAAACCTTTCACTCTCAGTGAATATAACCATCCAGCTCCTCTCGATTCACAGGCGGAGTGTGTTCCTATGGCAGCCTCTTTTGCGGCCGCCCAGGACTGGGACGCCGTATGGCTATATACATACTCCCACAGTTCCGACGATTGGTACCGAGAGAATTTGAACAGCTATTTTGACATCGATACAAACCCGGCCAAGTGGGGCTTTATGCGTGCAGGTGCGGCTATCTTCCGCGAGGGTCTGGTTAAACCGCTTGAAGGTTCTCTGATTGCGCAGTTAAATCGGTCGTCCGATTTGGTGCATCAGCTTGCTCAACTGCATCTTGAGCACGACCGTGACATGCTGGATGTTGTTACCGATACATGTGGTGCAACATACCAGACCATACTAACTAATACGTTGGCTGTAAGTCTTAGGCCATCCTCCGGTGTTGAGCCTAAAAACCCACCTTCTGTTACAGGATTGAGATGGTCGGTTGAAAACGGCAGGGGATTATATGTTGTTGGGGCCGGTGCGGGTGTTCTGGCTGGAGACACTTCCAGATTCGAACGATGCCAAATTGATGACCCTGCATTTGCAGTAATTACGGCAACTCCGCTCGATGGCCTGCCCTGGCCGCGAAGCAGCAAGATTCTTATTACCGCATGTGGCAGGTGTGAAAATGTGGGTATGGAGTTCTCTCAAGACAGACGGACAGTGGGACGTCAATGGGGACATGGACCGGCACAGATTGAGACGGTCAAAGGAACAGTAGAAATGCCGAGAGGAAATTGGACTGCCCAGGCGCTTGGGCCGGACGGCCTGGCAAAAGCCGATGTGCCCATTCGCTCAGAAGGCGACAGAAACTTTATGGAAATGTTGCCGAAATACAAAACTATGTGGTACCTTCTGATACAAAATTAAAAACGGGAATAAATTTTCTCTGTTTGTTTTAATAGATTGAAAGGAATTTCTGATGAATCGCAATGGCATTTTTGTGCTGGTTATTGTTTCGAGCATCCTTATAAATGGGAACGTTGTGATGTCTGCTTCACAACAGGGCCAGTCACTTGTTCTTTTTGATTTTAATCGGGATTTTGATATCGGCTCTGTAATAACGAGTGACGCAAAGGTCACACCGTCCGAAAACAGGGCCCTGCGTGTAGAAACCGGCCATAAGAATCAGTGGCCCGGCATCACCTTAAAAGCTCCGGCGGGGAAATGGGATATGTCGAAATATGAGTATGTTTCTATCGACGTAAAGAATCCCGGCACAAAACCGGTTACAGTTTCCTGCCGTGTTGATAATCCCGGTGCCGACGGCGGCAATAACTGTGTAACCGATAGCCTCACTCTGAACCCCGGGGCAGTCGGAAAACTTGTTGTGCGATTATTTCCCACTCCATGGCGGCTTTCTGAGCCGGTCGAGCTGATTGGAATGCGGGGGTCGCCTGTGCACTCCGGCAAGGTCGATGCCTCCAATATTATACAGTTGCTTGTGTTCGTGACTAAGCCCGATATCGACCATGTATTTGATATTAAAAATATCCGCGCCGGTGGCCGTATCGAGACGTTGGATGTAAAGACCTTCTTTCCCTTCATCGATGAGTTTGGTCAGTACGTCCATAAGGACTGGCCCGGAAAGACACACTCTCTGAAAGAGCTGATCGCGAACGGCAAGGCAGAAATTAAGGATATTGAATCTCACCCCGGACCTGCCGACCGTAACAAATACGGGGGCTGGACTGCCGGGCCGAGGCTCAAAGCCACGGGCTTTTTCCGCGCCGAAAAATATAAGGGCAAGTGGTGGCTGGTGGACCCGCAGGGCCGACTTTTTTGGTCGCACGGCATCGACTGCGTACGCAGCGCAAATGCAACACCGATTACCGACCGTGAACATTATTATCGTAACCTGCCTGAGACTGAATCTCCTTTTGCGAGGTTTTATGGCGGCGGAAGCTGGGCGCCTCACGGATATTACAAAGACCATTCGCCGTATAAGACTTATGATTTCAGCCGGACAAACTTCCTGCGAAAATACGGGCCGGATTGGGAAAACATCTTTGCCGAGGTGACACATCGCAGACTCAAAAGCTGGGGAATAAATACCATTGCAAACTGGTCGGACAGCAGTATCTATCTGATGCGAAAGACACCCTATGTTTGTACAATAAGCTACAGTTCTAAAAGACTGGAAGGCTCTGAGGGCTATTGGGGTAAGTTTTATGATGTGTTTGATCCAAGCTTCCGTCAGGTTCTTCGAGAGCGACTGGCATTGGAAAAGAGTCGGGCCATAGATGACCCGTGGTGTATCGGCTATTTCGTACATAACGAAATAGCCTGGGGAGATGAAGTGTCGCTGGCTGTAGCCGCCCTGGTTTCACCTGCCGATCAACCGGCCAAGAAAGTGTTTATCGATGGCCTGAAGGCAAAGTATGGGTCAATCGGCAAGCTCAACTCCGCCTGGGGAACCAAACACACATCATGGCAGGCCCTGATGCAAAGCCAGGAAGCTCCCGATAAGAAGAAAGCCAGAGCGGACCTGACAGCTTTCTATTCTAAAATCGCCGAGACTTATTTTGAGACTATCCGTGATGAGCTTAAAAAAGTTGCTCCGAACCAGCTCTATATGGGCTGCCGGTTTGCATGGGTGAACGACAGAGCGGCGCGGGCGGCTGTGAAGAGCTGCGATATCGTCAGCTATAACCGTTACAGCTACAGTGTTGCCGAGCACCGCCTGCCGGATAGTATCGATATGCCGATGATTATAGGTGAGTTCCATTTTGGTGCTCTCGATCGTGGTATGTTCCACACGGGTTTGAAGAAAACGACCGACCAGCAGGACCGAGCCGCCAAGTACAAAAGTTACGTTCAGGGCGCCTTGCGCAACCCGTATATCGTCGGTACGCACTGGTTCCAGTACAAGGACCAGGCCACGACCGGCCGTGGTGATGGCGAAAACTATCAGATTGGTTTTATCGACATTTGCGACAAACTCTACCCCGAGATAGTAAAAGCTTCTCGCGAGGTTGGATATAACCTCTATAAATATCGGTTAAAAAGCAGATAAGCCGGGAAGAGAACTAAAATATTCAACTTGGCTCATCTGATTTTCTGTAAATATCTTCCCAACCAGTACGGCAAAAGGTATATGTCACCGCTATATTCCCGACGCCCGCCTTCGCCGCCGTCCAGGCGGAAGTGGTTGCCGTTATATTTACTCATAGGACGTTCGTCCGGCGGCAGGACCTTGCGTATGGTTTGGTTACGAAAATTTGGGCCTAAGAACTCTAAATCTTTTCGATGACTATTCTGGACAGACCAGCCAATAATATCCAGCGGGAATTCTTTTAAGCCCCAGATAGTCTCGTCTAAGTCAAATTCATCGGTTCCGGTCATGGCATAAATAAGATTCCATAACGGATTTTTTTCCGGCCGTTCAATTTCCCAGTGTTCTCTTACCGCCCGGCCATATTTCTCACGAAGTTCATCCGTAAATGCATATTTATACAAATTCCAGTAACTTAAAAAAGCCAGCTCATCATCGGAATGGTTCCATTCGGTAGTAAGATCGATACCTGGAACCCTGCCTATCTGAGATATAGGTATCATAATATTATCTAAGTAACCGTATTTATCCATTAATTCGAAGGCCTTCTCTTTATAGATTTCTTTACCTGTAAAATGGTATGTTGTCTGAAGAAATCCAATAATTTCAACAGAGTTAAGTCTGCGGTCGCCGACCTGTTTGGGAAATTTGTTAACGTAATCCGGATGCCATTTACCCCAGAGTGTTGGCTTACCGTCGTAATCGATAAGGTACCAGTCATTTCGAATAATATGATCCATAATAATTTCCATCAGGTGGATTGACCGGTTACGCCATTTTTCATCGGGAATTACTTCTGCGAAAATACTATATACGAAATAATGGCCTACTATCTCATCACTGCTGGTGGTGGCCTTCCAGTCCCATATTTGGTCCTCAGCCGGACGCCATCGGGACTTGTCCGCTAATTTATAACCTGTCCGTTCAAAGGACCGTGAAGGAAAACCCTCAAGCGGATTGATATAAGTCAGACGTTCCATTGCCTCAAATGCCTCATAACAATTCTGCAAGGCGTCCTGCGATTTAGTAACGTCATAACGGAAAAGCTCTCCTGCCAGATACATAGAAGTCCAGAGACCATCGTTGTCCGTATCGACAAGGATACCTGTTGAGAAATCTCCGGGTCTGGATAGATTAAGCGCGCTGTTCAAACCGTACCTGATGTGTCGCTTTCGTGTAAGTTTATCGAAATGCTTCGCTTTTTGCTGAAGGGTCATCATCTTGAAATGGATGATGCTTAACCCGCCATGGCCGAGAACAAGCACGCTGTTATTTGGTCCTTTTGCCAGGTCAATGACAGTATCTTCCAAAAGCCAGCGTTTCGAGGCATAATAGTCTTTCTGCCTGTCACTGTGTAGTGCGAATGCCCCTCTGGATGTTCCGAACCAGACTTTTTTACCAATTTGTCTGATACAGCGTATATCTGCGCAGGGAAGTTCCTTTTTCAGAGCCGACCTTTGACCAAAGGTATTTGCATCTAATTCGATGTATCCATCCTGAGTGCCTACCAGAAGGACCGTATTATCATTTATCAACTCTATACAATTTAAATTTCTACCTTCGAAAACGTTTTTAACCTTATTCCCCGGCGAGAAACAATCGAGTTGGTTATTGGACAAAATAAGAAATCTGTTGCGCTTCCGGTCAAAAAGAAGTTGTTTTATATGTTTCTGAGCCGTGTTAAGCTTTTCAATGTTTTTACTTTGTTCAAAATAAGCCAGAGCATCTTTCCCGGTCACCAAAAAGTCAAAGCTGCTTCCCATCTCAAATAATCCGACATCATCCGTTTTATGACGAATATTCAATTTGCCTGCCCAGGCATTACTCAGGACGACCTTGTCGGTTAAATAGATAAATTGGTTACGATATGTATCCATGTTTATTATTTGCATATCCAGCAGGGGCCTGTTTTGCTTTTCCGGAACAAGTTTGCCGTTATGAATTTGCAGTAGTCCCTTGTTTGATAAAACAAGGATACGACCGTTTCTGTCCGAACATACTGAGGACAATTTTGTGCCGGCCAATTCTGGCGAAAGCGGGATTTTCTCTGCAAAATCCTGTAAATAAGGACGGTCTTGATAGAAATTCTGATTATTTTCTGCATAAGCTCCGGAAACGATTAACAATACACTGTAAATAGCTGCTCTCACTATATTTTTCATATTATCCTCTTTTCATAAATTGGTTACTTTGCCGACTTTGGAAGCTAAGAAAATAATGCCCAAAGGACATCTTATAGTCCGTATATTGAATTGTTGGCCGCTCCAATAAGCCGAAGAGCATTATAATGTTAGTCATTGAGCATTCAAAGTAAATTCAGACCCATTTTGTTCAATCGAGAACAATTTCCGCTCAAAGATATGGTTTAGATATGTTGTTTATAGTCATCGGCTTGATTATAATCACTATCAGCCTAAACACAAAGATATGAAAAATTATAAAGTGACACGAAGTCGGTTCCACTGGAGCGTTTATTATGTATAGATACGCATCAATTTTGCTTGTAGCGATATTGTTTATATCTGCTTGCATGCAGAGCAGTATCTCAGGAGCTGAGGGTATTTCAGGGCAGGCCGTTTCGCCGGATGGTCTAAGCTTTTTTGTAGCTCCTGATGGTAATGACGAGGATAGAGGAACTCTAACCGAACCTTTCGCAACCTTACGGCAGGCGTGCGATGCTGTTCGAAAATCAAAAAAAGCAGGTGCCAAACCCGTTACGGTTTATCTGCGAGAAGGTGTTTACCACCTTACGCGGCCAGTCACTTTTACCGAAGATGATTCCGGCTCGTCAAATGCTCCTGTTACATATAAGGCTTATCCGAATGAAAGGCCTGTAGTAAGTGGTGGCTTTAAGCTTAATCTTAAGTGGCGGACTTATAAAGATGGTATCATGATGGCCAATGTTCCTGAACAAATTGATGAGATTGATCAGCTCTTCGTCAATGGTAAGCGACAAAATATGTCTCGCTACCCAAACTTTGACCCCACGGCCCGGTTTTTCGGAGGAACATCAGCCGATGCGATATCTCCGGCTCGTGTGAAAACATGGTCGAATCCTGCAGGTGGTTATATGCACGCTCTGCATAAGTCTATGTGGGGAAGCAAACATTACCGTATTGAAGGTGTTGACCCGGAAGGAAAGCTCAAACTCCAGGGTGGTTGGCAGGAGAATCGTGGCGGCGGCTTCGACGACTATTTCAGAGGCGGTTATCACAATAAGTATTTGTTCGTGGAGAATATATTCGAGCTGCTCGATGCCCCGGGTGAATGGTACTTTGACCGAAAAAGCCACATTTTGTATCTAAAACCATTTGATGAAGTTGATTTATCCAATGCGGAAGTAATAGGGGCCGGACTAAAACAATTATTTATTGTCAAAGGTTCTGTGCAAAAACCTGTTGGCAATATCCGGTTTCAGGGTCTGACTTTTAAACATACAAAGCGTGTTTTCATGGAACCTTATGAGCGTCTTCTCCGCGGAGATTGGTCGATTGCGCGTCTGGCTGCCGTACACTTCGAAGGCGCAGAAAATTGCTCCGTAGAAGACTGCTTCTTTGAGGACCTGGGCGGCAACGGCGTTTTTATCAGCCGATATAATCGTAATGTGAATGTCGTCGGCTGCCGGTTCACGCGTCTGAGTGAAAGCTGTGTATGCCTTGTTGGTGACTATGGGGCAGTACGCAGCGGAGCTGTTGAATATAGCAGAACGCTGCCGCAGGACCGGATTGATTTGACACTCGGCCCCAAAACACATGACTATCCGGCTCATTGTCGTATTCACAACAACCTGATGCACCGATTTGGAATCATTGGCAAACAAGTTGCAGGCGTATTCGTCTCGATGTCGCAGCAGATTACCGTCAGCCACAATACCATTTATCAATGCCCGCGGGCTGCTATTTGCATCAACGATGGATGTTGGGGCGGTCATATCATCGAATACAATGATGCCTTTAGCACCGTTACTGAAAGTGGTGACCACGGTCCTTTCAATAGCTGGGGCAGGGACCGCTGGTGGAAAACCTCATACAATGGAGGCCGTGATATCGAGTCATTTGCCAAAGAACGCAGCCTGCTGGATAATTACAAAGTCACTCACATCCGCAATAATCGTTTCGCACATCCCGGCGGCCATTCCTGGGGCATCGACCTGGATGATGGTTCGTCAAATTATCATGTTTACAACAATCTTTGTCTCGGATTAGGAGTTAAGCTTCGTGAAGGTTTCTTCAGGCGGGTTGAAAACAACATAATCATAAACGGTTTCGGCGGCTTCCACATCTGGATGCCGGGTTGTGACGATGTTATCTCCCGCAATATCTTTATCAGCGACAAACCTTATCAGTTCATCCGTGCCAATCCTGAGTACGCAAAAGAGTTTGACTACAATATTTTCTACAGCGACAAAGGTATGCCCATGATAACCGGCGTGGGCAAACCAATGACCCTCAAACAGTGGCAGGAAAAAGGTTTCGACCAACATTCGATTTTTACAGACCCACTGTTCGTAGATGCCGACAACGGTAACTATCAAGTAAAGCCTCAATCGCCCGCATTGCAGCTTGGTTTCAAAAATTTCGATATGAATAAATTCGGCGTGCTAAAGCCGGCCTTTCAATTCGAGGCAAGCACAGAATCACGTCACTTCAAACCTGCACCGACTGAAGCTGAATCAGTGTCCGCCCGTAATCCGAACCTTGTGTCCTGGCTTGGGGCTACTGTCAAAAATCTGATTGGTGAAGCTGAAAAGTCAGCGGCAGGTTTAGGTGCCGAAACAGGAATACTGTTCGTGGAAGTCCCTGCTGATAGTGAGGCTGCTAAATCAGGATTTCAGGCCGGAGATGTATTGCTGAATATGGCAGGCAAACCCGTCCACTCCATTCGAGACCTTAACCGCCTTCTCAAACAGTATTCAGGAAGGAATATCCGTGTGGTTGTCTTCAATGCAACAGAACGTACATTCACATTGAACCTGCATAATTAACCTCGATTTGCTCACGACAATCGTGCTAATGAAGTTCCCATGGTGCCCAGATGTTACCTGTTGCTCTTCGGCCGAAACGTATAGGCGGTTGTCCTGATTCAAAGGCCCCCAGGTCGGGTGCTCTCCCGGCATAATCATCATTAAAATTTGGAAGTTTAACTCCCGAATCAACAACGGGATTTGGGATTGTTATTACCGGGTCGGTTAAGGTAACGGTTTTATCTCCTTGCCGCATCGGAACTTTACCCCATTTGATTTTAGTAGTGGTCGATGATGGATAAAATTCCAAGGCATATGATTTTATAAACGAGGGATTGCCTCGAATGCCGTGCCTTTCTCTGGCGATACCTCGGTCCATACCTGTAAAAAGGTCGTAGTCAAAATCGCAGGGCGTATCGACTTGTCGTGAAGATGTTAACCGGCCCGGGCAGTCAAAAATATTGTTTCGCGTAACTGTGTTCGGATTGACATGGCCGCTGAAAACATGAAATGCGCCTTTGGGCTGAATGGACGTGTTATGAAAGACGAACTTCCTTCCTCCTCCAAACTCGTCCCGCTGGCCCACTTTTATCATACTTCCGCCAAGGGGGTCCCGATGAGTACGGCGGCTTTCCCCGAAAACATTGCGGAAGATATATAGAGGCCCTTTCGATGTGCATGCAGTGGCAATATGTTGGAACGTTTTTTCTATATAGTTGTTCCATATTCGAACGTTCATGTTTGCCCCTTCGCTTTCAATCGCATCATCCCACACGTTCGCAATAATGTTTCCGTAAATGTCCGAGTCGCGGTTGGG
>JABMRO010000063.1 GCA_013202635.1 Planctomycetota bacterium | reverse complement strand
GGATAGGCGTATCCCGATGTGGCATCGGGATTTCGCTGCGCTCAATGTCGGATGTCGTGCTGCGCAGGCTTACATCAAGGCATTGCGGATTTACATCGTGGCATTGCAAAGTTACAACGCGAGAGTGTGGCCTTACATTGAGGCGTTGGAAACGGGCACAAAGGCGGGTAAGTCGTTTCCTTCGACTACGCTCAGGACAAGTATTTTAAGGGAGTTAAGCGAAACATCGCCAAAAAAGGCGACAAATAAGGAAAAACATAAGAGGAAAAGATGGCAAAGAGCTTTAATGAAAAACTGGTTGATGTGCTCAAGACCGATTCTCGGTTTGTAGATGATGAAGGGGAACTGGTCAAGGCGGCTGTGATCGACCGGGCCTGGAAGATAGACCATGATCTGGTCAAGCAACTATTGGGCAAGCCAGCAATTAAGAAGAAATTCTTTGATGAAATCGAAGAGCACTGGATTTTTAATGTCAATACCTTCATCGAATATCTCGCGGATAAGAACTTTCTCGCCAATTCCTATACCCGATTTCGCAACAAGATCGGCTTGAATATTGATGGTAAATTCCTGGCCGAACGGGGAGAGGTCTCGCTGGTCTGGCCTTGTAAAGATTGCGTACTGGAAGGCGGACAAACCAAAGAAGAAGAGAAACGCAAAGAAATATTTTTCAATGAAATTCTGGCTCAGGATGAGATTAACCGGCTGTTCGACCCCAAGGTTTTAACCAACTTTAAGCGATATACCGCCGAAGGTGAGCAGAAAGTTACGGACATCAAGCGGGATGAAAACGGCACGATCAAGGAAAACCTGATTATCAAGGGGAATAACCTGCTGGCGCTGCATACCCTGAAAACACGATTTCGGGGCAAGGTGAAGTTGATTTATATTGATCCGCCTTATAACACAACTGGCGACAGCAACACTTTTGGATATAACAACAATTTCAATCACTCGACATGGCTTACGTTCATGAAAAACCGCATAGAGGTAGCGAAAGATTTACTGAGGGAAGATGGAGTTATGGTTGTTACGATAGATGATTATGAATACGCGCACCTTAAACTATTATGCGATGAGATATTCGATAGAGGAAATTATGTGGGTACCATCGTCATCCAAAGTAATCCGCGAGGACGAACAACAAATACACACTTCGCGACATGCCACGAATACGCATTATTTTATGCGAAGGATATTGAGAGTGTGTCGGTGCACTTAATAAAACTGACAAAAGAACAAGAACTAGATTTTGATAAGAAGGATGGGATAGGCGAGTATCGCCTGTTGCCATTTAGAAGAAGCGGGGGCACATCGACTCCTGAAGAAAGGCCCAATTCCTATTACCCGATTTACTACAACGAAAAGAAAAAAGCCTTTTCGTTGGAGAAAACAGAGGGATTTGTTGAAATTCTGCCCATTGATAAACTCGGAAAAAAACGGGTTTGGAGACAGACAAGGCCCTCGTTTTTAGAAGCAGTAGAAAGAGAGGATATGGTATGCAAACACTCCAATGGCAAGTGGGTTGTGAAGATGAAAGATAGAATAAAAGAGGGTAGGAAACCCAAAACAATATGGACCGACTCAAAATATGACGCATCAGCAAATGGCACAATGGTGCTTAAAGAGATATTCGATGGCGAGAAAGTTTTCAGTTACCCAAAATCGCTCTATGCTGTGAAAGATACGATTGATATTCTTACTGAACGCGGTGCAAATGATATTGTTCTGGATTTCTTTGGCGGATCAGGAACGACTGCTCACGCAGTAATAGAATTGAATAAAGAAGACAAAGGCAATAGACAGTTTATTTTATGCGAGCAAATGGACTATGTAGGTGATGTCACCGTGAATAGAGTAAGAAAAGTGACTACTGGACAAAACTGCGACTTCATTTATTGTGAACTTATGCAATACAACGAAGCGTTCATGGACAGGATACAGACTGCCGAAACATGCGAAGAGCTTGTCGAACTTTGGAAAGACATCGCCGAAAGCTCATTTCTTAACTGGTATGTTAATCCGGAAATGCCGGAAGAAACGGTTAACGAGTTCATTGAGATCGGCAGGAGCGAAAACGGTCTGGACAAGCAAAAGAAACTGCTGGCCGAACTGCTCAATAAGAACCAACTGTATGTCAATCTTACCGAGATCGATGATGCGGATTTCGGCGTCAACGATGAGGACAAGAAATTGAATCAGTCATTTTACGGGGAGGCGTAGCATGGCTGAAAAGTTTTTATATGAAGAACTGGATTCCTTTTCAAAACTTGGCGGATTGAAGAAGGAAATCCCAGACTATCTCAAAGACAACGTGAACCCAAAATTTGAATTGCGGCCCTATCAGATCGAGGCATTCGCCCGTTTTTTTCACTGCCTTGATAATGATTTTCCGGGCAAGGACTGGCCGTTGCATTTTTTGTTCAATATGGCGACCGGCAGCGGCAAGACTCTGATTATGGCGGGGCTGATTCTTTACCTGTATGAAAAAGGCTATCGGAACTTTCTCTTTTTTGTGAATTCAACCAATATCAT
>JABMRO010000813.1 GCA_013202635.1 Planctomycetota bacterium | reverse complement strand
CTCATATAAAGCTCGGTTTTGCCGCTGTCGGTAACGCCGTATAAAAGCGTAACGCCGAATTCACCCGAATCTATCACTGTTTCAAAATGAGCCAATGCCTTTCGCTGGTCATCATTGAGGACTACCTGTTCTGCTTTTATTGACATCCACTTGGGAATAACAGGCAGAGACTTCAATATTGTCTTGCGGGCTATTTTAACAATATCTTTTTCCGCTAATCTCTTTATCGGCTCATTGCCACAGCCGACTGCCTCTATCAAACTTCGCATTTCCACGGCATCATTTACACTTGAAGCCCCCCTGCCGTCCAGGAATTTGACAATTAGCTTTTGCTTTTTGCCCCTTAACTTACTGATGTTCTTTTCAATATTAGCATCGCTGGCTCTCAGGTAAACATATCTTTGTGTTTTAACACCGGCCCCTCTCTTCACCGCAGACGGCACCATCGCTGCTGAAACCTGGCCGAGCGGACAAACATAATAATCGCTTATCCACCGTGCCAATTCCATCATCTCGTAATCCAGTAACGGTTCTTTATCTATTAACCTAATAACTCTTTTAAGCTTTTGCCCGATTCGGCGTGCAATAAAAGACTCTTCTGGCCGAACATCCGATTGAGTACAAAACCCAACTTCAAATTTGTTTTTCCTGCCGAACGGAACTTCGACTCTTTGTCCAGCTTCAATCGGCCAGATTTCATCCGGCACAAAATAGTCAAACTCCGCATCCGCCGCAGACTCAAACGCCACGCGAATAATGTGACTACATGAGATTTCTTTCTCGACCTCTTCTGTCGCAAACAAACTGTTCGTTTGGTATTTACTCATTTAACCATTTAACTCAATGTTCTCTTACCCCAACACCGACTTAATAAGTCAGGTCATAACATTATTACTTCTTAGGTGCGAAAAGCTGGAACTCGCAAATGGTTGGCCCGTCAGTAGCCTTGAGTATATTAAGTCGAACATAACGGGCAGTAACAGGTTCAAATTGTTTTGAATAGTCGTGCCCGAGCTTTGTGCCCCGAGCAAATGTTTTCCAACGGTTGCCGTCCCTGCATTGCAGTTCAAATTCCTGTACACGGTCATATTCTTCATCAATTTTGGTACGATTGAACGTAATCGGTTTTCCGAGGTCCACTTCGAGCCAGGCCTGCTGTGTGCCGGAGTCTGTAGCCCAGCGTGTGGCAGAGTCGTCGTCCACGGCTTTTGAGGCGTTATGGGCTGCATTTTTTTGGAAAACATTTGAGGCCCTGGCCCTTTTTTCCGCCGTCAATGAACTGGACAGCAATGCTCGCGGGCTGATTGTCTTCGCAGGACCTTCAAGTTCCAACACGATGATTGTATCGAGTTCCCGCCGGTAAGACTTCGGGACAGAAATTTCGATGGCCTTGTTGGTCTGCTTGACTGTTACAGTCCCGCCGCTCATAATAGAGCTTGAGACGATTTTCTTCGGAATAGGCGGTAAAGTAAGAGTTTCCTCCTGCCAATTAAGAACGTGGACGTAAATAGTATTACCTTTATGTGTACTGGCACCCCAACCTCCCGGCTTAAATGGACCGCCGCGGGTGGCGTAAATACTCCGGCCATATTCATCCAGCCATTTTCCCATCTCCTTGAGTCGTGCGACCTGCCTCGGCTCGATTCTCCCGTTCGGCATAGGCCCAACATTGAAAAGAAGATTACCGTCCCCACCGACAACGCGAACAAACGTATCAATGCACTGCTTAAGAGATTTCATCTGGTCGTCAGGTTTCCATGCCCACTGCCGGCAAATTGTCATGCAGGTCTCCCAGGGACGAGCGTTCTGGAATTTCCCGATTCTCTGCTCCGGCGTGTCGTGATCGCCGGGTAAACCCGCCCTGTTGTTAATGATAACATGCGGCTGAAGCCGGCGAATCATCCTGAAAAGATTCTCCGAATCCCAGTCTTCCGGTTTGCCGCCAAGACCGTCAAACCAGATGATATCAATCTTGCCGTAGCTACTGCAAATCTCACGAAGCTGGCCGTGCAAAAACTTGATGTAGCGGGAATGATTTTCCGTTCGGTAGTCCGGATGATACCAGTCGGGCGGTGAATAATAGTAGCCGAGTTTTAACCCGGCCTTGTGGCAGGCATCGGCTAATTCTTTTACGACATCGCGCTTGAACGGCGAGTTGGTAATCTTGTACTCGGTAAGCTTGCTGTCAAACATTGAAAAACCATCGTGATGTTTGCTCGTGAACACGAGGTACTTCATACCGGCATCTTTAGCGGTTTGTATCCATTCGTCCGCATTGAACTTGACAGGATTGAATTGTTTATAAAGGTTGTCGTAAATCTCAGCAGGAATGGAACCCCTGCCCGTTCGTCCTCGCCGTTCACCACCGCGGGACCAGCCGATTTCCGTACCTTTCAGACTGACCGGCCCCCAATGGATAAACAGGCCGAATTTCATTTCCCGCCACCGTTGCACATCCTGCCTGTCGGCTTTTAAGAAACCTGAGGACTTTGTTGAACTGCCGGCATTAACCTGCCCAACAGAACAGACCATCAACAGACAAATTAATAATCCCAGCCATACTATAAGTGATTGTTTCCTCAATTCATTTGTTAACATTTTTCGGGCCCTTTCCATTTATAGAATTTATGTTTATACAAAAACAATAATATAACGGAAAACGGCAAAAAACGAAACTTAATGTTTGTTTTTTTTACGGCAGACTTAAGCAAAGCCTTACGTAAAAGAGGTTCGTTATTGTTTGATAATAGTCGTATGTCCAGCATCGAACATTCTTACGCCGCCTGTGTCTAACTGCAGGATAAGGCCTTTTTCCGGGTCTATTCCAATGCAGTTGCCGGAAAATTCCTGGCCGTTATAGATAAGCTTAACTCTGTGGCCCAATTGAATGCTTAGGCTGTGCCATTGGTCTATTACTTTTTCGCTCGTTTGGGCCGCCACTTCAAGCCAGTGTTCTATTGAAGTAAGTAATCGTTTTGCCAGCGAAATACGGTCAGTAATTGAGTGGCTCTCGATATCGATGCTTGTTGCGATTGGCTGTAGTTCAACAGGAAAGGAGTCTTTTTTTTGGTGACAGTTTATTCCAGCGCCGATTATGCAGATATTACCGCCGCCGTCTGTTTTTGATTCGAGCAGAATACCGGCTACTTTTTTGCCGTTCAGCATTATATCGTTCGGCCATTTGATTTTCGCCTCGCCATTAGCAGATTTGCCGATAGCTTCGGCAACCGCCACCGCGCACGTCAGTGAAAGCAACTCAGCGTTTAGTTTGTTGTTCCTAAGAATAATCGAACAAAGAATGCTCTCTGAATAGGTGCTCTGCCATTTGTTGTCGGCCCGGCCTCTGCCCGCGGTCTGTTCTTCAGCGAAAATTACAAGGCCGTCATTTCTTTTGTTCTTTGCGTATTCGGCGGCTATTTTCTGTGTACTTGATGTGCTATTATAGACGAGGATTTTTCTGCCGATGCGTTTGGTCCTCAGATTCGACTTTATCTCATCAGGGTCAAGAAGGTCGGTTATCGGCATAACTTTAGTTACCTGTCAAGTCCAATATCAACGGCTCTTGCCGAATGAGTGATTGCCCCTACGGCGATTCGGTCGATACCGCACTGGGCGATAGCAGAAACATTGCTCAACGTAACGTTGCCCGAGGCCTCGAGTAACGGCTTTTTATTCCTGCCGCACATCTTATTTCGCATATCCACAGCATGCTTTAACTGCCACTGGCCCATATTGTCGAGCAGCACAATATCAATTCCGGGAATTTTTAGCACGTAGTTGAGCTGGTCATCGACGTGATCAACCTCAACAGCAATGAATTTGACGCCTTTTAGTTTTCTGGCCTGGCAAATTATTTTCCGCAGTTTCACCTGGAAATTCCTGCCCAACTGGG
>JABMRO010000812.1 GCA_013202635.1 Planctomycetota bacterium | reverse complement strand
TCCTTATATTGTTCGTAAAGCTCGATGAAATGCGGAATCTCTTTGACGCATGGCGGGCACCAGGTGGCCCAGAAGTCGAGGACGACCACCTTGCCCCGAAAGTCAGAAAGGCTGACGTTTTTACCATTCAAATCCTGTAATGTGAAGGCGGGTGCGGGTTTGCCGCCGGTTGTTGATGGGGTACTGTCGGCAATTGGTTGTGCCGGCTTTATTTCAGTCTCAACCTCAGTTTGCTGGGCCGGCTCAGTTTTATCTTTCTTGCACCCACCGGTGATACACATCAGGACTAAAAGTAAATAGAATAATTTTTTCAGTTTCATTTTTTAACCTCGATACATAATGCTTGTGTTTCTTATAAATCCGAAATTCGAGTCCCCGTTTTTACAAGGACAAGGTTTCCACCCGCTTCCTCACCCATTCGACTACGCTCAGGGCAGGCTTTCGCGGCTCTGTTATATGTCCAAACTTGATTTCCTGATATTCTGATTTCCCAATAATCCCGGTTTCATTATTCTTTAGCTCCATGCTTGCGTAACAGTTCAATTATTTTGTTGTCCCCCTGTTCTTTTGCCCATTTCAGAGGTGTTTGGCCGTTGCTGGTTTCTGCATTGACATCAGCACCCCTTTTTATAATATTTTCGGCGATTTCCAGGTGTCCGTGAGCGGCGGCGAGGTGCAGGGGCGTCTGGCCGTACTCGTCTTTTGCGTTGATATCCGAACCTTTATCAATAAGCAACTCTGCGACATTGCTATGGCCATGAACCAATGCAAAGTACAACGGCTGCCATCCATGTTCGTCTTTTGCATTGACGTTAGAACCTTTAGACAGAAGAAATTGGACGATGTCTTTATGGCCCTTTTCTACGCCGACATGTAAAGCTGTCATGCCCGACTTGTCTGTTGCGCTGATAACGGCGCCATTGGTGATAAGCAGTTCTGCCATATCTTTTAGGCCTGAAGAGATCGCGTATTGCAGGGCGGGCGTGCCGTTTTGGCTCTTTGTATTAACATCGGCTCCTTTGGCGATGAGCAGCTCGGCTACAGGCATGTGGCCCGAAACGATAACATTGAGCAGGGGGGTATGGCCATATAAATCCGTCGCATCAACGTCGGCGCCATTTGCAATAAGCAGCTCCGCAACATATTTATACCCTTTTTCTGCGGCGAGGTGCAAAGGCGACCGGCTGTAGGTATCTTTTGCTTCGACATTAACACCTTTTAAGAGGTGTAACTGGACCTCGACAAAATCGCCTTCCGCCGCAGCCTGGTGAATTGATTTGGTGGGTTTCGAATGTTTGGCTATACTGTCAATGACCACGAGTCCATCGGGTTGGGCGGACCTTGGCCGGGCCTGTTGGCACCCAACGGCGATAAACATAAATAACAAAACCAGGCATATTAATTTTATCGATTTCATTTTTAATCTACTTTTATATTAATTCGTATCTTGTCGCTCGTGACTTATTTCACGAGATGCGGTCCAGAATAAGTTTCGTATCGAGGAAATTTTTCTTGGCTGTCAAAATGAGTCTGGCCGTGCGTATTTCATTTTCCTTCAACAACAAAAAAGCAATAACCGGCTGAGGGCCAGCTGTAATTACAAAGGATGATTTCAAGAATCCGGTCAAATACTCCTCGCACTGCTGCTCAACTCTCAGAAAAGATTTATTAGAAGCTAAATAGTGTGCGCCGATTTCAACAATTCGATTATACGGCGTAGCAAAAAACAACTGTCCCAGGGCTTCGTATCCGTGTTCCAGGCCGTTTTTGAATCGTTCGGATTCTATGAATCCGCCTGTAAGAAAAACTTTACGTTCTTCCGAATCGGTGAATTTCAGACGGAACATCGTGCGAATATTCGCCAGGTCAATCTGTGTCCTGAACAAGCTGAGCAGAAAAACACTATTTAACCGGCAAGCCGTCTTTAAGTTGTATCCTGCCTGGAAGCTGTCGATTTGGTAATCAATCTGACGAATATCTTTGTCCTGATAGTAAGCCAGAATCGCCTGCTCAACCGCCTGTTGGACATATTCGGTGGATGCCCGGCTGCTGAATTCACCCTGCTCTGAAAAAAGCTGTTCCAATTGCTCGGGTGGAATGTTGCCGTCCGGGCTGTAATCGGTACCAATGGGCTTTTCCGTCAATGAACGTCTGAGGGCCAGCCGGAGGTTCGCAAAATCGTCTCGGGCTTTGAACAGTTGCACAATCGACTCATCCAGCATTAAATCCGAGAATAATTCGCGTACCGCCGTCCTTCGCTGCTGCAGGATTTTTTCGGCTTGGGTGATGTCCTTAGCTCCCTGCGGCAGGGCGTATTCGCTTCCACTGAGCAAATCAGCAGCCTGGTCGAAGTTCTGAGCGTTGGTCATATCGAGTAAAACGGCCCTGGTCAGCATCTGGGTTTCGAGGGCGCGCACCTGGGCCGTCTGAAAGGCGTATTGCCAGTCGTCAGGGCCGACAGGCGGATACGTGTAAAAATCGAGAACGGTTTGTTCGACAAGTTCGGACATTTATTATTTAATTCTCAAACAGTTCTTTTGCTAATTGAATCTCCAGCTCCTTGCGTGCCTGGTCCAGAAGCACCTCGATAGAGACGTTAGTTTTAACTTTGCCTCGTGTCAGGATAAAGCCGGCCCCGAGGTCTTGCCTTTGGCCGGACAGCTTTAACTTGCTTTTGCGGTCGGAGCTTAATTGTCGGTTTACTTCTTTTATTAAATCTTCGCTGATGCGGCCTTCGTTCGTATCGACTATGACCTCTTCATCGCCGGTCTCAACGGCATCGAGCAGGAGTTTTTTAATCAGGGATTGATATTCCTCGTCCGGCAAATTCTGCAACTGCTGTCGTGACTGTTCAAAGACCTCGTCGAGTATTTTTCTTTTCTCGGCTAAATACTCTTTGGCAATATCCATCCTTGCTGCGGCAAGGATATGCGATTTTTCGTCTTCGCCGGCTTGTTGAGCAAGTATCTCCGTCTGCTTTTTATATTTATCCAGTTGCTCGGTGAGTTTGGCCTGTTCAGCAGCTTCTTTGGCTTCAGCCTCTTTTGTTATCTTATCAGCCTCGGCATTTGCGTCGGCCAGTATCTTATCTACTACCTGTTCAGCTTCCATAATTACTCTCGCATTATGTATTGCACATAGTGAATTTGACGTATTAAGCTGTCGGCCAGTTAATACCTTTCAACAGAATAAACATCGTTACAAGTAACCCAAGAACAGCGTAAACTTCGACCATAACTGCGTAAACAACGCCGGCCTTGAATGCCATCTCCGGTCTTTTGGCAGCCATCAGAATACCGCCCGAACAAACCTTGCCTTGATGAATAGCGCTCATCAGGCCGGCAAAGGCAATAGGCAAACAGGCAGCTAAAACCTGCAGGCCGAGTTTGACGGATACTTCAGGTGGGCCGCCCTGGCCGAAAAAGTTGAGATTGAGCATCACGAGGAATGCCGCCAAAAAACCATAGAAGCCTTGTGTTCCGGGCAACACCACCATAATAAACATCTGCCCGTATCTTTCCGGTTTTTCGCTCAAAACGCCGGTCGCACTCCTACCGGCGATACCAATGCCAATTGCCGAGCCAATACCGGCAAATAAAGCCGCCATTCCCGCACCAACCAATGCCAATGTCAATCCATGATCCATTTTTTTGTCCTGCCTTTCTTACTAAACAACACCGTTAGATTTCTTTTTTGATATAAATATGTTTATACTCTTTGCTAAGCGGCTCAAATGATTTGCCGCCACCGACAATGAACTTTGGGAAAAATTCTACATATTGCAGTCTCAAAGTATGAACAAACGCGCTTAATCCGGAAATTGCCAGATTAAAGCCGCGTCCGCCGACAAGCACTAATACCATCACCACAATACCTATACCGTAAGGTATATCGCCTGCTATTTTTGCAATAATATTTATTGCCATTGCCAGGCCTGCGGTAACCATACCAAGCGCCATTAACCTCAAATAGCTCAACACATCCCCCAAATAGAATATCGTGCTAAATAAATTATACGTACCCATGCCTATCCGGCCTCCCCAGCCGCCCTCGCGGTGGCTGAACAGCAAAATAGTAACTGCGGGGATAAGCGCCAGGTAACCGAAGAATTGACCAACATCAGCCGAGAAGGCACCGAACATACTCGCCAGGAACAGCACAATCGAATTAATCATAATCAGCCAGGTCAACTGGTCGCATATTGCTGCAATGTATTGCTTTTGCTTTAAGTTATGTATAAATGCAATCACCAATCCTGTCATAATCTGGAAATAGCCGAGAGCCAGTGCTAAAACAAAGAACCACATCGGTTTCTCGAGCGGGTCGAACCACATCAGTTTATTTCGGGCCGTTCCCAGTGCAGGTATGAACTGCTGGACTGCGTCCCCAAACCAACCACCGGTCAGTGCGCCGGCGACAACAGTAACGGCAGAGCAAATGCCTAACATCCACATCAGTTTTTTGTCACCCTGC
>JABMRO010000062.1 GCA_013202635.1 Planctomycetota bacterium | reverse complement strand
CTCCTCGTTTTTCGGCTAGCCTCGTCTTCAGGCTTTTAACCCGGCTGCTATTCGCCAGAATCTGAGTCGTAAGCCCTTCCAGAGCTGTCTCAGCTTCCCCAACATTATCCAAGGCCTTCAATGCATCAGATTCATTTCCGGCTGCATCCGCCTGTTCAGCAATACTCGTCCACTTATCAACATTTGCCTTATGCCGCGCAGCTTCCCGCTCCAACTGCTTTGTGCTAACCCGAAAATCGGCCAATGCCTTCTCAAACTGGTCAACTTGCTTTTGGCTATCAACAATCGCCTGATTGATTTCAGCCCGCGGATCCTCGATCTTCTCTTCAGCATCACGAGAAGCCTGCTTTAAACGATTTGCAATTTTACTGAATAGCGACATATCTTAGTCTCCTTTTCTGTTTTGATCTATGATCAATTTCTCATTAATATTAACAGTTAAAAACACCAACTATGCCACCAGCGCGTCTCGCAAAACCGGCACAAACACGGCAATTGCATTTTGCAGTGCCTGAATCTCTTCAACGACCTCATTCTCATCTGCGCCGACTGCCGACATGCTATCAATCAGAGCAATCTTGGTCTGCTCCACCGTCTGAACAGTTGGATCATCCTCGTCGGGCGTCACCAAATCAACGGCAAACGGATCAAGATCGGATGTCATCTTAAGAGAATCAAACAGCAACCCAGCCTGAACGCCCTCATCATCCTTCAGATCAGCGAAAGTTGCCAGCTCAACCGCGAACTTCAAGCGCTCATCAGATAGAACAACAACAGCCGGTAGCGGACACTCGGCAGCACCCACCTGGACCGCTAACGAATTCCCTTGGTTAACCACATCATATCCATGTGCTTCCAAAATCTCACCCACTTGTTCTAAGGTTATACTTGTTATTGTATCCATTGTTTTCTCCTATTTAAGAGAGCTGATAAAAAAGTTCGATACAGGTACACAACTGTATTCAAATAACAGACTACACTGTCACCTCTTAGCTCCGCAATACATTCAAATCATTCGCTCCAACATCACATCCCTGATAAAATGTCATAAAACCATCCTCTTCGCCCACCTCCAACAGAATCACGCGAGGATTAATCCCGTCGTCAGCCAGCCATTCCTGCAGCGACGCAAAATCACCATCAAGTGTGCCGGTAAGCATGGCACCATCCTGATTGTAAACAGCTTGCCCATTTTTTGCAGTATCATCCGCCTGATCAAACTGCCCCCTGTACGCAAGCTCATCAAGTTTGAAATTAGCTTCATCTTCAGGCGGCTCAAATAACCACCCACACTCCTGTACGTTTAGAATATTCGAACGCGTCGCCGGAGACGGGTCATCTGAAACAAAATAAGCTCGTAGTATCGCATCCTCATCAACACATACCGTAACAATCACAATATTCGGATCATTCTCTGAAAACTCAAAGAACCGATACTCAATACCATTCTCAGCCCTGAATACCTGGATATTCTCAATGACCAAATCAATCTCTTCAACTAGCTCTCCATCCGCAAGCAGCTTACTCAAAGTCTGAGCATCACTCACCGATATAATATCCTGCTTCTTCAATTCCTGCCAAATTTTCGACTTTGACAAATCCATATAGGCACCTTTTTACCCTTAAAGTGAACGAATAGAGAGGAAGATTACCACAGTCTTCCTCTCAGAATAGAATCAGT
Source organism: Planctomycetota bacterium (assembly GCA_013202635.1). Classification (GTDB taxonomy): domain Bacteria; phylum Planctomycetota; class Phycisphaerae; order Sedimentisphaerales; family Anaerobacaceae; genus NIOZ-UU13. The sequence goes on along the minus strand of JABMRO010000062.1, from coordinate 904 downwards.
TCCTAAGCCTTGCGCAAAGCATAGATCGCAATGGCCGCACCAATGATCATAATAAACACAATCATACCGCCGCTCCCCCCACGAGATGACCTCCCAACATAAACAATCGGCCTATGTGCTCCATAGTAACCATAGCCACTATGGGCCATCATAGAATTTGCCAGGAAGCTATATCGAGTATCATAGGGATCATAAAACACACCGCCGTGTCCATAAGACCACAGCCCACGCGTTGGGTTCCACATGGGTGAATAAGTCACTCCTGCGTGCGTAATCGGCTGCGAATATCCACGTGGTCGTTGTGTCGATGTAGTGCCAGGCTGTGGCGTCTGTTTGTTCTGCGTTTGATACTTCTTCGCTGCATCCGCGCGCGAAGCATGCCCTTGATTCGCCGTCGCCTTCTTCTGATTCAACTTCTTCTGGGCGGGACTCAATCTCTTTGTCGTAGTCCGATTTGTACTGGTCGACCTACGAGTGCCCCCAAATTTGGAACCTGTACTCGTCGTCGTTGCCGGCCTGGCCGTAGTTTGCCCTTTTACCCCCGTAACATTAGTCCCTGGCCGAGCCGTACTGGTAGACGTCCGAGTTCCACTAAACTTACTTTGCGCTGCCTTTTGTTGCGTCGCTCGATTTTTTGCAGCTACCTGTCGAGCCTTAGCCGCCCTCTGCTGAGTTGCCCGAGATCGAGACGAAGAACTCCGGCTACTACTAGACCGCCGACTACTACTAAAGGAACTTCTCCTTGAAGACGAAAAGCTACTCCGCCGCCCATAGGCATCATCCGCCACACTTCCCAGCAGGAATAATCCCACCAACAATGTAAAGGCAATTCGTTTTATGGCATGCATGTCAATCTCATTTTCTCGAGAGTTATCGATATGGTCGTTGTTTAGTTGGTTTCAGT
>JABMRO010000811.1 GCA_013202635.1 Planctomycetota bacterium | reverse complement strand
GCGGAGTAGGCAAGTGCGGCCACTGCATGGTTGGCAAGTATTATGTCTGTAAGGACGGCCCTGTTTTTACCTACGGCCAGGTAATGGGCTATCCGAACATCTGGGATTAAAAAGCATTGTAAGAAGATTATGAGAAGAGAAAAAAGAGATTCAGAATTATAAGTGCGAAGTTAATAATTGACCTGGCAAAATGCAAACTTCAGGAAGAATCCGGAGTACAGTGCTCGTATAAGCATCATCCGCAGAACAAAGGATTTGACTCGCTGCTGGAGTTGATTCGATTTGCCTTGATATGTCGCAGGTGCGAGGCCGCACCGTGTATCAATGCCTGCCCACAGGGGGCATTAGAGAAGGTGCCGAGCGAAAAAAGCAGTATGATGAACAAAATGTTGTTAGTTAGTTCCGGCACACGGGGAGCTTTGGAGAAAGTGTCAAATAAAAATGGTGATGCTGGTATTCTTAAGCGGGCAAATATGTTATGCACCGGTTGCGGCAGTTGTGCGATAGCCTGCCCCTTCGGAACGATATACACCGACTTGATCCTTTTCCCAAGCAGCGTATGTGATGTATGCAGAGACCGATTAGCGCCGGGCGAAAAACCTTTGTGTGTAAGTACTTGTCAGGACGGAAGTCTGGATTATAAAGAAGTTCATGCAGAAGATGATATGGAAGAGGTCTTCGAAGATATCGTTGTTAAGGTCCCTGGCGGTGGATTATGGGAGCCATTTTTGAGAGATAAGTAAAAGGCAGAGAAGAAATGACTGAAGCATTACAGAATTTATTTTTGATTCTGATTTTTCCGGGTTTTTTGTTTACCATTGTTTTGGGTCTGATTGCCTGCTGGATAGTTCGCAAGGTAAGCGCTCTTGTACAATGGAGAGTTGGCCCGCCGCTTTTGCAGCCGTTCTACGACGTTATGAAACTGATGGGCAAAGAAACACTTGTACCTCAAGATGGTCAGAGAACCGTTTTTATAGCGGCCCCGCTTGTCGGTTTGGCAGGTGTGCTATTACTTTCGACGATGCTCTGGCGGATAACTATCACCCAGACTGATTTTGTCGGTGATATTATTGTAGCGATTTATCTAATGATTCTGCCTTCACTGGCATTGATTCTCGGCAGTAGTGCCAGCGCCAGTCCCCACGCGACAATCGGCACAAGCAGGGAGATGAAGCTTGTGATGGGCTACGAGTTGCCGCTTGTATTGGCCTTTATCATAGTAATAATAAAATCCGGCGGCCAGTTGAGTTTATTTAGAATTGCTGAATTTACACCTGCCCTTAGTATCTCCGGAATGTTGGCTTTTCTGGCTTCGTTATTGTGTGTTCAGGCAAAACTCGGATTTGTTCCATTTGATGTAGCTGAGTCGGAAACTGAAATTGCCAGTGGCATGATTATAGAATATTCCGGTCCTTTGCTTGCGGTTTGGAAGATTATGCAGGCGATGATGTTGGTGGCTCTGCCGCTGTTTTTGGTAATGGTGTTTCTCGGTGGATTCGGTACTACAGCAGGGTGGCCGTTGGTATGTGGAATCGGTAAATATGTTTTGGTCCTGGTCCTGATAATCCTGATAAAAAATACAAACCCGCGTGTTCGGATTGACCAGGCGATGAAGTTCTTCTGGGTGTATTGCGGGATTGCTTTGGCTATAGCTATTATACTTGCATCAATAGGTAATTATTATGGCATCAACTGGCTGTAAGGTGAGTTTATGAGTTGGAAAATATGGTCATTAAAAAAATCTGTATGGGTCTTTCACGTCAATACCGGCGCATGTAACAATTGCGATATCGAAATAGTCAATTTACTGACGCCGAAATATGATGTTGAAAGATTTGGTATCAAGTTGGTAGGCTCACCGCGGCATGCTGATGCTCTGCTGGTAACCGGCGTGGTTACCGCCCAGGCGGCACCGAGATTACGGGAAGTGTATCGCCAGACTTCAAAGCCCTGCGTTGTCTTTGCAACGGGAGCTTGTGCTTGTCAAACAGGTATATTTAATGGTGCTTACCATGTGGTTGGGCCGGTGGATAAGATAATCAGAGAAGTTGATCCCAATGCAATTATAGCTTATGTGCCGGGCTGCCCACCGAAGCCGGAAGCCATGATATCCGGTGTGGTTAAGGCGCTGTCGGTTTTATAACAGGACAAGAAAATGAACCAGGAAGAATTAAATAACAGGTTGTCGGAAATAAAAGATAAGCTCATAAATATAGAGCAAACGATGGATAGCAGAATCTTTCTTTTATGTGAGGCCGAGAATAGTTTTGCCGTCAGTAAGTTCTTATTTCAAGACTTGGCTTTAAGATTTGTGATTGCCACGGGAATCGATTCTGAAGATTGTTTTGAAATTCTTTATCATTTTTCAAATGACGAAACAGGCTGTATTGTTACCATAAAAGCATTTATCCGGGACCGTGAAAATCCGTCGATAGAATCTATTGCCCCGTTCATACCTGCTGCGGAGTGGATAGAAAGAGAAATACACGACATATTGGGAATCGATTTTAAGAATCATCCGAATATGAGAAGATTGATTTTGGCTGATGATTGGCCCGAGGGTGTTTATCCTTTAAGGAAAGATTTCAAAAGATGAAAAAAAGCGTCAATAAACCGATTCTTGCAGTCGGTCCGTTTCACCCGCTGCAGGAAGAGATGGAATTTTTTCAGCTTACTGTTGATGGTGAAATCGTAACCGATATAGATGTCAGGATATCTTATAACCATCGCGGAATAGAAAAAATCAGCGAAACACTACAGTTTGACCAGGTACCTTTTCTGGTTAGCCGTGTTTGTGGCATCTGCTCAGCCTCGCATCCTTTGGCTTATGTACAAGCAGTCGAAGAGATTGGTGGCATAAATCCGCCTGAGAGGGCTCTGTACGTACGAACTATCATAAACGAGCTTGAGCGCATCCACAGCCATCTGTTGTGGGTAGGTCTCGCCGGGCATTTTATAGGTTATGACACCGTCTTTATGTGGTCCTGGAAATACCGTGAGCCGGTGCTTGATTTGCTCGAAGAGATAACGGGCAATAGAAACAACTACGGCAACGTGAAGGTTGGGGGTTGCCGGGAGGATGTTTCCGACGACGCTATTCCACGGATACAAAAAGATCTCGACGAAGTCGAAAAGAAAACGGAGATGCTCACAAAAGCGGTACTCGATGACCCAATTATTCACGCGCGGCTCAAGGGTGTAGGGGTATTGACAAAAGAATCCGCTGTAGAGTATGCGGTGACAGGCCCGACCGCCAGAGGCAGCGGAATTGCTATCGATACAAGGTATGATGATCCTTATGCGGTTTACGCCGATTTAGACTGGAAAGTAATCACTCAGACAGAAGGCGATGTTTTTGCAAAAGCTGTTGTCCGGCTTCTTGAGATTCTTGAATCTGTCAAGATGATCAGGCAAGCCGTCAAAAAGCTTCCCAAGGGACCTATTGCCGTTGAGGTCAGGGAAATCCCACCGGGAGAGGGGTGTGGGCGTGCTGAGGCGCCCAGGGGCGAAACATTCCACTATGTCCGCAGCGACGGCGGCAACAGGCCTGTCCGCCACAAAATCAGGGCACCCAGTTACGTCAATGTTCCTTCGTTTAGGGCATCGTGCATTGGTCAGCACATCGCCGACGTTACCATTACACTGGCCGCAGTTGACCCCTGCTATAGCTGCACTGAACGATTGG
>JABMRO010000810.1 GCA_013202635.1 Planctomycetota bacterium | reverse complement strand
AGATTGAGTTTACTGAAGAAAGTGAAGAACCGGTGGCCGCCGGCATTGAACCGGAAGACAAAGAGCCAAAATTCAGATATCCGCTTCACTATTCGGGCGTCGGTGAGGTTGTTCCGAAGATAGAATGGGACGGGGCTGCAAGGACTGGGACGATAATAGGCAGGATATATCTGTGGCAAAAGAAGGATGAAAAAGGCGGCCTGTTGGAGTTTATGGCTGACAATGCGGTTATGTTCCGTTCCCCCCCGGCCCCTGACGGCAAAGAGAAACGAACAGGCGATGAAGGTGTTTTGGGCGGCGGGGGTGTAAAGGCGATTTATTTGTCCGGCGATGTTTTGATGACCGAAGGGCGGCGGACGATTCGGGCCGAAGAAATATACTACGACTTCGAGGCAAAAAAAGCTCTTGCCGTAAAAGCAGTGATGAGAAATTTCGATGAGTCCAACGGGATTCCGATTTATATCAGGGCGGTGAAGTTAAGACAATTGGCAGAGAATAAGTTTGGGGCTGAAAATATAACCCTGACAACGAGTGAATTTTATGTGCCTCAGCTTTCTTTTAACGCTTCGAAAGTTATTATAACCGATACAACAAGTCTTGAGGCACAGCAGGGTGAAGTCCCCAAGAGCAGTTTCGATGCCCAGATGCATGATGTGCGTTTGAAGTTATATGATAAAACAATTTTCTATTGGCCTTTGATGCGTAGTAATCTGCAAAGGCCTGATACTCCGCTTAAAACTGCGCACGTTGGCAGGGACAACACGTGGGGGACACAGGTTGAGACGCAGTGGTACCTGGCCCGGCTTTTAGGGCTGGAAGAGCCGGAGGGCACGGAAAGCACTCTTTCGCTGGATTATTACAGCAAACGTGGTTTTGGCAGCGGGATAGAAGTCGATTATGCGAAAGAGGACTATTTCGGAAGGATTTTAGGCTATATAATCAACGACAGAGGTGAGGACCGGCTTGGCAGGCACATCAGCCGAAAACATCTTGAGCCGGAAAGAGATCTGCGCGGACGGTTCAGTTGGCAGCACAGGCAGTTTCTGCCTTATGAATGGCAGCTTACGACCGAGATTAGTTATATTTCTGACGAACATTTTCTCGAGAGTTTTCATCGCGGCGAGTTTAACGTGGGCAAGGAACAGGAAACGCTCATTCATATGAAGCGTATCGAGGACAACTGGGGCCTTTCCATTTTGAGCAAGGTGCGAATCAACGATTTTGTCGATGAGCTTGAAGAGTTGCCCAGTGCCGAGTTTCACTGGACCGGTCAGTCGTTTCTCGATGATAGTCTGACATTCTACAGTGACACTCAGGTAGGCCGATTTCGTGAGCGTTACTCAGAGATCGCACCGGCCGGTCCGCAGCAGTTTTTTACTTTAATGACAACGAGAAACGAGCTTGATATGCCTCTGGTACTTGGCAAGGCGAAGGTTGTACCTTTTGTAGCCGGGACGGTGGCGTATGAGGACGGGCTGGGTTTTTACAGGGAGCTTGACGGCGGCACCGGGAAAAGGGAAGATGAAGTTTGGTTTGGCGAAGCCGGTGTCCGTGTATCATCTCGGCCATACTGGAAGATTTTTCCCGGTGTCAAATCGGAAATATGGGATTTGAACCAGCTTAGGCATGTTATCAGGCCGTATTTGACGGCTGCGGCTTACACTGAAACCGACTCGGTTATCGAACAACGGGATACGTTGAGCGTAGGTATCTCACAGAGACTGCAGACCAAGAGAGGCACCGGTGATAAGATGCGAACCGTTGACTGGATGTGGCTGGATACGAACGTTACATGGGTGAATGATTCTGATGATGCATCGGCAGGAGCTGACAGGTTTATCTGGAACAAGCCGTTTATTCCGCTGCTCAACAGGTACAACACGACGTTGAACCCACAGAACAGGTACGACAGGCGCAGCGGTGATATATTCGGTCCGAGGCGCAATTATTTAGGCGCCGACTATATGTGGCGTCTGAGTGATACGACTGCGGTGTTGTCTGATTTGAATTTTGACATACAAAGCGGCGTGGTACAGCAATATAATGTTGGTTTTTCGCACCTTCGCTGGCCTGATTTGAGTTATTATATAGGCAGCAGGTATTTAAGAAGGCTTGATAATGGATACGGTGAACAAGGCTCGAATGCGTTTACTTTTGCGGCTACGTACGTGCTCGACCCGCGATACACCCTTGTTTATTCCGGACAGCTTGATTTTGACTACGGCAAGACGGTACGGAGTGATTTAACGCTTATAAGGCAGTATCACAGGATATACTGTGGTATTACATATAGCGCCGATGCATCTTTAGACAGACAGGCGATAGTATTTAGTATCTGGCCTCAGGGAGTGCCGGATTTAACGATTGGGTCGGGAAGATATATGGGGACAAGCGGTTCGACTGAATACTAATTATTATTGATTCGGCTCGTGTGAATGTCCGATATTGGATATTGATAATTGTATAAAATGTTTGGTTAAACAGATTTTTTTTAGCCTAAGATAATTTTGAGGCATTTAAGGAGAATGTAATGGCGTTAGTTAATACTAAAAAGATGTTCGAGATGGCTTACAAGAACGGCTATGCAATTGGCGCGTTCAATGTAAATAATATGGAAATCACGCAGGGCATTATTGAAGCAGTGGCTGAAGAAAAGGCCCCGCTTATTCTGCAGGTATCCAAAGGCGCACGCGAATATGCAAAGAATAGCTATCTCAAGGCGATTATTAATGTGGTGGTGGCGGAAAATCCGGATATTCCTGTTGCGATAAACCTTGACCACGGCGACACGTTCGAGACGTGTAAACAATTTGTCGATGACGGTTTTACGTCGGTGATGATAGATGCTTCGAACAAGCCGTTTGAGGATAACATCGCAGCAACCAAAAAGGTGGTCGAATACGCGCATGCCAGGGATGTTGTGGTCGAAGCCGAGTTAGGCCAGTTGGGTGGTATTGAGGAGGACGTTGTTGGTGTGGCTGACGATGATATAAGCAAACACCTTGCCGACCCGAATCAGGTTGAAGAGTTTGTTGAGAAAACAGGGGTCGATTCCCTGGCAGTGGCTATAGGTACCAGCCACGGTGCCTTCAAGTTTAAGAAGGAACCGAAGCTGGCTTTTGATGTGATACAGGAGATATCAGAGAGGCTGCCCGGCTTTCCGCTGGTTATGCACGGCTCCAGCAGTGTGCTGAAAGAATTCAAAGACCTTATCAATAAGTACGGCGGCGATATGCCGAACGCGATGGGCGTGCCCGAGGATGCTGTCAGCAAGGCGTCAAAGATGGCGGTCTGCAAGGTGAACATCGATACGGATCTACGCATGGCGCTGACGGCTAAGATCAGGCAGGTCTTTGCGGAAAAGCCGGGCGAATTTGACCCGCGTAAGTATCTGGGACCGGGTAGAGCAGCTATTAAAGAGATGGTCAAACATAAGCTGCATGTTTTGGGCTGCGCCGGGAAAGCGGCCGAGTGTGTATAAATTGTCTGTGCTGCCCTGCTGCCTGGCTTTTCTAAAGTAAAACAGCATCGGATGATTGATATTTAAAGAGTGGAAATCAGGAATTAGAAAAACGGAAATCTAAAATGGGCTATTTGTTTTCACGAAATTCAAGAAATGGGGTTTGTGGGATGAAAAGAAGATACTTAATTAGTCTAAGCTGCTTTGCAACGTTTTTGTTGTTTGCCTGTTATGGTTTCAGGACTCAAACGAACAATGCGGTAGCGTTGCAGTCCGCGTCGGTAACGGTTGGAGGCGAGTCCACGGTACTGATTGAGCAGATCTGTTCGCAGATATACGAAGGTGATTTTGCCGGCGCGCGGGGGCTTGTCAGGCGAAGTAATAAATCTAAAAGTACGGCTATCAGCCTGCTGGAAAATGTTATTTCCGAGTATGAAGTGACAGAAGAGAAGCGCCGTATAGCACTAAGGGCCGCTTATGAAGAGCAGTTGGCAGAGCTGGAAAAGTTCAAGACTGAGAAGGATATTGATGACATAAACGATGTCAATGATATTGTTGATGCGCTTTCGGTTATCAACAAGGCGTGTGAGTTTGCAGACGAGGTGCAGAAAAAGCGGCTTCTGTCTGATTCATCCGTACAAGAGGTTTTACAAAAAGCGATAGATAAGGCCGCTGAGTACGAGGTGGAAGGCAAATGGCTTGAAGCATATACGAGTTGCTACGTTTGGCTGATGGCGATAGACCCGGACAATGAGGGGTATTCAGATTATGCTGAACAGCTTCTGGATAAGGCAACTATTGCAGTGTCTTTTGAGGATAGTCCATGTGAAACCCGCGAGGAGCGTTTCTGGGGCGTGGGGGAAGATATGTTTATCCGGACAATTATTTTCTTAGACCTGTATTACGTCAATATTATTGATTACACCCAAATGGCAAGACAGGCCATCGAGCGGTGCGAATTGCTAGGAGAGGTGATCGGGTCATCGTCCCGCTTTAGTCTGGATTCACGAAGTGAGGTTACGGTTTCCAAAATGTCAGGGGCCAGTGAGAAGCTGTTGGAGTCGAAGTTTAGCGGATCTGAAGATTCATTTGTTCCGCCTGATCGTACGAAACTCGCGGCCTGGTCGGCGTCTTTAGGCGCGCTGTCGGATGAGGTCAAGTCGGCCTCGGAAGATTCTGCAGGTTTTGATAAGCGAAAGTTTATAGGGGTTTTTGAGAAGGTTTTAAAGCTGAACGATACGACTGTGGATTTACCGCGTTCAGTAGTGATTGCGCAGTTTGCAGAGGCGTCGCTGTCTGCGCTTGACCCTTATACTGTGATAATCTGGCCCAGGCAGGTGCAGGATTTTGAAAAGATGATGACCAATGAGTTTACGGGTATCGGGATAGAGATTTCGAAACCAAAAGGGTTATTGACGGTGGCGAGTTTGTTGCCCGATACGCCGGCATACAAATCCGGGCTTGATGCCGGAGATGTGATACAGGCCGTGGACGGGATTAAAACCAAGGATATGACTCTGAGCTGTGCGGTTCATAAGATAACGGGTCCGAAAGGAACAAAAGTTACCTTGACAATAGAACGGCCCGGCGAAGAGGGGACCAAAGATATTACAATAACCAGAGACCGGATAATTGTTCCTACAATACGCGGTTGGCAAAGGACCAACGAGGGTAAATGGCGTTATATGATTGACGAGAAGAACAAGATTGGTTATGTCCGCCTCACGAGCTTTGCGGCTGAAAGCGCTTCGAGTTTAGAGAAGGTATTGCTTCAGCTTGAATCACGGGGGATGAGGGGATTTGTTCTGGATTTGCGGTACAACAGCGGCGGTCTTTTAGACAGCGCAGTTGCGGTAGCCGATAAATTTATCGAGGCCGGACGGATAGTCAAACGACAACCGGGTTTTGGCAGGATGCCGAAATATGAGGACGCACACGAGAAGAACACACATCCGAATTATCCGTTTGTTATACTGGTAAATTCCGGCTCGGCCAGCGCTTCGGAGATTGTGGCCGGGGCATTAGCGGATAAAAAACATAGGCGGGCGATCCTGGTGGGGACCAGAACCCACGGCAAAGGCAGCGTGCAGGGGATAACAGGCCATCCCCGCAATGGGGCGCAGTTGAAATATACAATGGCGAATTATCATTTGCCTT
>JABMRO010000809.1 GCA_013202635.1 Planctomycetota bacterium | reverse complement strand
GAATCGACGAGATCATCGTCTTCAACATGCTGGGCAAGGTCGATCTGCGTAAGATTGTCGACATTCAGTTGGACAATCTGGCCAAACGTCTGAGCGACCGCAACATCACGCTCGAATTCACCGACAGCGCCCGCGACCAGATCATGGACGAGGGCTACGACGCCGCCTTCGGCGCCCGGCCGCTCAAGCGAACCATTCAGCAGCGATTGGAAAACAAACTCGCCGCCGAACTCTTAGCTGGCCGGTTCGCAGAAGGCGACACAGTCAAAGTCGACGCCGACACCCACAAATTCACGTTTGAGAAAATTGAGACTGCGTAGAAAAAACTGCTTCCCTAAAAGAATCTATGGGTAACTTCAGGCTCAGGAAGTACTCCCAGAGTATGATATAGGGCTGTTTCAAGCATTTTGTAGGTGCTAAAGCCATATGCTTTTCTCATAGTCACTTTTGCTTTACCGTTTAAGCCTTCTACAACGCCGCTGGAAAATTCCTTTTTAGCTCTAAAATAGTTGAGTATCAACTCTTTGTGGTTGCGAAGCATCTTGGCAACTGCTTTCATGGGTCCAATACGGGAACGCATTGCCCGAGTGCACCAACGGTCTATAAATTTGCCAGCGTTCTTGGCATAGGTGTATTCCCAGAAGAATTGAAAATCTTCCTTGAGCAAATAGCTTCTGATGGTCTTGAGATTATATTGAAGCAACGTCGCCAAAGAGACTTCCTCTTTAGCCGTGAGATTCTCAGGTCTTTTTAGAAGCCACCATCGGCTCCCTTTTAAAACAGGCTCAAGGCCTTTGCTTTTGAGTTCTTTGACTTCGCTGGGCCGTACCTTATCGATGGCTTTATTGATGTTGGCGACAATATGATAGCGATCAAGAATATGAAGGGCATTCGTTGCCTTTTTGGCGATGACACCTACGAAGCCTCTCCACATATCACTGCAAACAAACTCAAGTTTCTCTGAACGTTCTTGCCCATACCATTTGAAGAATCGTAATAATGTTTTGGATTTGTTTTCAGCACCCACCCACAACAGACGAATCCGATCTCGGTTGATCTGGTAGACTAATGTGACATAGCCACCGGCTTTGCCTCGATATATCTCATCTATGCCGATAGCCGTGATACCCTCAAGATTGACATGATCACGGCCCCATTGGACGGCCATATCCACGGCCGTATAGACCGTATACCAACTCGTACAAAAGGCATCGGCCACCTGGCTCCAAGCCATGCCTTTTGCCCAACGAGCCAGGAACCAGGCATAGGTCGTTGTAACCGTCCTTTTGCCCGTCGCCCAGGGGACCTGTTCCACTTTAATACCACAGTTGGGACACTGGACTCGTCGCATGCGATAGACAAAAAAAGCGAGAATACCCCACAAAGGAATGAATTCAAAAGAACGAGGTGGCAATCTGTCATAGCCAGGGCATTTACTCCCACAGCCGGAGCAGATGGCACGACTATTCGCACGAGGCTTTACCGTTATTTCAAGCTTCAATTGCTTCTTGTCATCAAGGAGTCTTATCTCTGAATAAACAAAGGACTGGTGTTTTTGTACTCGATTGAGTATGGTCTTTAGTTGCATCCTGTGTCCTTTCTGGCTGACTGTTTTCGGTAAAAAACAATCAATCAACCAGATTGTGATACAGGATGCATCTATAAAACAGCAAACTTCCGAACTTCTTTGTCCCTGGATTATTTGGAGCAATGTTCCTCCCGCTTAAAAACTAGTTTGTTCAAAAACAGGTTGGGCTGGCAGATAAATTTGGGGAGCTTGCTGGGGGGGGAAATTTTCTGCCAGGGGGCCCCGAGCTGTTTTTTGAACAGTTCCGAATTCCTTCGGTCTGTGAGTTCGATCTGTCATATTTAACCCACAAATCATTCCAGAGAGCCAAAAAACTATTTGAACACCCTTAACTATGGCGCATGAATGGTGTATCCTATACGGTGCATTGGAATTTATGCTTTGGTTAGGGGTGTTTTTCGATGAATCTCAGGAGATTTATCAAATCCATCGGTCTTGGAGCGACGGCATTCGCACTGGGTGAATACGAAACTAAAGCCATAGGGCGCAGTTCACCCGTAAAGGGTGCGAGAATCAGGCCGAACTTTCTCTTCATACTCGCGGACGATTTCGGCTGGTCTCAGTTGGGCTGCTACGGCAGTGATTTCTACGAGACGCCGAATATCGACCGGCTGGCGCGCCAGGGGATGAAATTCACCGATGCTTATGCGGCGTGCCCCGTCTGCTCGCCGACGCGCGCCAGTATTATGACCGGCCGGTATCCCGCCCGGCTGCGCTTGACCGACTTCATCGCAGGTGGCAACTACCCGCACGAAAAATACACACAACCTGAATGGCAAAAGTATCTACCGCTGGAGGAGGTGACCATTGCAGAGATCCTCAAAACAG
>JABMRO010000808.1 GCA_013202635.1 Planctomycetota bacterium | reverse complement strand
CCACAATAGGGGCTATGCTGTATTCTTTTACATTCATTTCTTTTCGCCATCATAATTCAATTCGTCAAACAGTTTCTGATAAAATCTCGGATGATAATTGCTTTGCTCTGGAACAAACATTGTATTATGCCACAACATTACAAATTCACCATCATGCTTGCGTGCTTGGTTGATAAGTTTCTGACAGTAGCTAAATGCTTCTTCTTCATTTAGATTCATATAATTGTCGTTGCTCAGGGTGCAATCCATAACAATCAAAGGATGTTCTTTAATTCCGAACGGTCGCATTTGAACCGGATCAAACATGGGAATTGCCCGACACACACCGAGGCGAAATCCCGCGACATCTGCATATCCTAATGACGAGTCCCAGGTTATGCCTGCCTTTAACATTGCCCAGCCGTGTTCTATCTCACGCCAACTCAAATAGTGATGCCGATTGCGATGAATCGGAAATCCGCAGACTTCCTCGAGTGTCGCTTTCTCTTCAGCAATCAGTTCCGGTCGAATACCTGCCTCGTAGCTTGTGTGAAGTCCAATTTCCGCTCCTGATTCGTGAACTAATTTAATTGTATTTTTCGCCACTTTGCTGTGGATGTCATATAAGCCATCAAACCGGCTCCTACCACCAGCCATAAAAAAGTATGTTGTTGGTTGAACCAATTCAATGTCACAGGTCGCATCAATAGCCATTATCTGCGCGAATGTGTCCAACGGGTCCTTCTTAAAACCCAGGGCAATTACCAAACTCTCAGGAATATTTCTTAATGGCCGGCGACCAAGCATCGCACCCAGTATAGACCTGAGCGGCTGAAAAGCATGTCGGTACTTACGCAAAGTATCAACATCATGAGTTGGAAGTATTGAGAAGTGCCTTTTCGGTTCCGACACATCTACACCCGCCTCTCTTAACCATTTTCGCAATAAAGCAGCATATTCATCAACTATTGGTCGATGGATAAATCCTGCGCGACAAGGTAAGGACTTTGTACCAGGAAATCGACCGTGTTCGTCCCGAATATCACGGCGAACCATTTCTTCATAGCGGGTTACAAGGAAATATGTTGAAGCAATGATGTCAGCATAAATACACAAGCGGCCATCCTCATATCGGATTTGAGGTGTGCCATAAAGCAAAGGAGTACCTTCAATTTCCTCTAAAGGTAGTCGAGGCAGCGAAGATGGTTTGCCATAATCCTCGCCGAAAAAACCACTTGGAACAATACGCAAGCGAACAGTGTTTTCCGTTTGAAGCTCCGAAGCAGAATAAGAAATATATTTTCTCAATACATCATTGTTTTCATCTCCGAGAAGAACTTTAAGAGTGTAATCCAAACAAGTATCTATTTTGTTTTGTTCAAGCAAAATGCTATCTCCGCAGGCCGAATTTGTAAGCCAGTCTGCCCAGCATTTGGTTCGTTCTTTCAGCAATTTTTATCAAAGGATTTCTTAAATCCTGACTAACACAAAAGTAAGGTGTTTGCTGGCCGCCGAATGCACGGAAGAAACGTTCGACCGGTTTGATCATTGAACCTTCAAAATCGAATTCGTTCAGACCTAATTCATTCTTAGTAAACTTAATCGCTTCCCACATCGCTATCGCAGACGCACCATGATGTCGTTCTTCAAAGTTATATCCTCCAAGCAGATAATAGCTCCTCTTTTCATCCCAAACTATGTACACCACTGCTATAGTTTTTGCATCTCTATTTTTCGCTAAGAATGAATTGCATTGCCCTTTTTGATTGAGAACTTCATTGTATTTGAAAGCGGCGTTTCTAAAAGCGTCTGTTGTGAACTCTTTCCCTTGTCTATCAAAAGTCTTTTCCACTAAGTCAAATGTCTGTTTGAAGTCATTACTGCTTTCCACATAGATTCCGTCTTTCTCTGCGCGTGTTATATCGTTTCTTCGCTTTGCATCCATTCCCTTCCATACATTTTCCATGTCAGCGAGTTCAAGTAGGTAGGTATATCTGACTCCACTCGAAAAGCCTTCCCATATAAACGGCTGCAAATCAGTTGCAAACGGTGTAAAATTAAAATGTATCGAATCGAAGTCCTTTTTGATCCTCGTGGCGATAGCCTTACTCATTGACTTTTCATCAGATATGCGTTTTACATATTTCGCTTCACTATCTTTAAATACAACACCAAGATAGGGTGTCAAAGGGGGATGATGTGCATATTTAACACCCAACATTGAAACATCGCAGATTATCGGCAGTCCTGCTAACAATTCTCCGCCTTTGAAACATCCGTAGATTTTAAATTCTTTGCCCGCAGCTCCCAGCCAATAAGATTTGTGGAAAAGTGTTCCTTGACGAGATTGCGCGACAAATTTATCCCATGCATCATATTCTTTTGCTTCTAATTGCCTTACCGCTGACTTCGTCAAAAGATTACCTTTTAATCTCACATCTCAACTTATGCTTCACTGTAATATCGACTCAGTATATCATAGATTATTTTCTCTTCTTCGCTCAAAACACTTCTTTTGTATTCCACTTTCTTGAATGCTTTTGGAACACCGTGTTTAATCTGAAGAATACACCCGTGGCTTTCTACAAAAGATGATATCTTGTCCAATTCTCTGGTCCACAAACTGCATCCAACCACCAGTCTTTAGAGAATATGGGAATCGTCGGCTCCAGCCTGCACAATTCGTGATAGCTGTCCTTAAGAGTCATAGTAAGTAATACATTTTTTGTATATCAACCTGTTTCTAAACTGAAAATACATATATTGCCCCAGCGGCCTGAAACCTACCTTCTGCATGCCCCTGAGGGCTGCGTTATTGTCGACTTCAGTATCAATGTACACCTTATCCAGCCTTTCCTCATTGAATAAGCGATTACAAAGATTGAACAACATGACCTGATAAATGCCACATCCACGACAAGATGGTTTTACATTGCAATAGTGAATCAGTGCCTCACCACTGCAAAGTCTAAAATACCCATTTGCCTTTATTCGTTTATCCCGGCAAATAATTGCCCATGCATGTCCAACTACTTTCGAATCGAGGATGGCATATACACCAATCTGCACTTGATCAAGAAAACCGTGAAAGCTGGCAACTCTTGCTTGATCGCGAAAATCCGTGACACGATGTACGTTAGCATAAGTTATGTCCTCGATCGAAATTGGAATCCGCGGCAACCTATCTTGCAATTCTTCAAAATCGATGCAGACAAAAACCTGCTGGCGTCTTATTCTAAATAAATTCGAAATCTTTTGTATTATCAAATTAATGAAGTCTATAAGGTGCACTCAAGTATGAGGCAAACATTTAAACCTGCATTGTTTAACGCCTAGAGCAACGTAGGAAATCCTTCAGCCTTGCCAAAGAGAGTGATATTCGACCTTTTCACTAATAGTCCCTTGATTCTAATCACTTTGTTTTACGTAATTCCTGATGAATAGCATCCATAGAGTTCCAGTAAGCACGTGGATCACTGCTTGGACGAATCAAGCATTCAATTATTTCTCCTGTTACGCCTCGTCGGATGAGATACTTTGCCAATCTCCACATCCCTCTTAAAGTATGATCCGGGCTGAAAAGAGTGCGAATACTAATTAACTCGAATCCTGTGCGAAATAGGAGCATCTGTAAACCATACAGGTTAAAAAAGTTAATATGTGCGTCGCCTGCTCTTTTGACTTGCTTCAACTCAAGCGGTCCAAATATTCTCGTCCTAACATTAGGTACTGTCAGGTAGCACAAGCCTGTTGTAGAAAGTACCCGTCGTATTTCCAAAAGAAATTGAGTAGGCACTAAAACGTGCTCCAGTACTTCTGTACATACGATACAATCGATAGACTGGTCAGGGAATGGCAAAAAGTGTGCATCTCCAACCAGACATTTAGTTTTTTGAGTGCGTTCTTCTAGCCTCTTGGCAAAGCGTATTGAACAATCCAGCGCATACACATGTGTAAAAATCTCCTCAACGCCAGAAGTCATGACACCGTCGGCTGGCCCAATTTCTAAACATGAATCTCCGGTTAATTCGGACGAGATAGTCATCATCGCACGATTGATTCTACTCCCAAATGCAATGTCGGGTTCGACCTCTCCGGCCTCTTCATATAGGTATCTTAAATATGCATACATATGAAGAGGCAAATCTGGGGTTAAGCTAGTAAAGTCAAGTACCCGACCATCGCGAACCACAGACTTACCACAATGTGGGCATTTAAGTTCAATATTACCTTCTAGTTTAACTCGACACGCAGGGCATTGCCAATTATGCGTTTTTCTTTGAAATGCTTCCATATTCTACTCTCAACTCGTACTATAGTGGTCTTTTTGTCGCAACACATAAAACAACAAAAGAAATTTGTTTAATAACTTTTTAACTAATTGCTTTAGCGCATTCTGAGGTGACTTCAGAAATTCACATTTATTGTATATCATATAGACATGTCACGGCGAGTTAAATCTATTGTAAATCCTTTGCGCAAGATCCGTCACTTTCACAATATTCATCTTATGATAACAAATGAAAAGAATAGACAAAAACGTAAATGAAGCAAGCGTAAGTCTCAAAATGTCGTTTTTAGGCAGCACAGGTAAAATCGTTATAACAATTAGTGTGGGTAGTACAACTGCCACAAAGAGTTGCACTATACTCTTCCAGGGTAGCATACTTTTTCCGTTGAACTGTAAGTAACCTCTTATAATGTAACTATAGAATAAGGCGAGCCCAAAAACAGACAAGACAGTTGCCCAGGCCGCACCTATAGGCCCAATAAAATAAACAAATAGAACTGAGAGCACTCCATTTGCAATCAACCCCAATAAAGAACCTATCGTTATTGTTCTTGTATGGTTCGTAGCCATAAGTACTGCTCCGAAGCTCGTACTCCGAATAGGGAGCATCAGAGCATAGATTCTGAAAGGATAGGCGCTATTCTCATATTTAGCCGAGAAAAGTACCCGCATTATTTCAGGGGCCATTACAAGTATAAAACCCATCGCAGGCAAAAGAATTGCAAGGCATCGAACCATTGCCCTGTGCCACAGTGCCCTGAGTTCCTGATATTGGTCTGCTTTATACATACGGACAAAGTCCGGAACGAGAACTGCAATAACCGAACCGGTCAATACTCCGATTAAAGGTATTTCAATAGCGCCATTTACATAAACAGCAAATTGTTCCGGAGAACACATTGAAGAAACAATCATCTTGTCTAATGACAGAGAAATAGTTCCAATAATCCCAGCCAGACCCAATGGGACTGCATATTTTAACTGAGACCACATACCTTTTGTACTTGGCAGCAACGAACCAACGTTACAAGCAGTAAACATTAATTTCAATGCCGGCAACAACACTATTCCTGCCCCAACAACTGTACCGACAATAGCCGCAGCAGGAGTCCGCCAAATTAGGACAGCGGTTAAAACTGTGCCAAGCATAAACAAGCGGCTTAATACATTAAAAACGGCAACTTGCTTTACTCTATCGCGAGTTATAAGACAGGCTCCAAACGCTGAAGCCGGTAGCATAAACAGAGGATAAGGAGCCAGTATTAGCAGCGTCCGGGCTATGTCTGGATTATTAAAACGCCAGGCCAAAAGTCGATTCCCACCAAAAAGAAGGAAAAGGGTAAAAAGCCCGGCCATAAAACTGAGCAACAACAGATTTTCCACAAGGACCGTACGAGGCCGTTTGTTTTCTCCCGGCAAAAAGTAGTACAAGGCTTGGGGTAATCCAAGCATTAGTAATGGAGAAATGAATGCATACGCAAGCAGCGTCTGTCGGTACGTGGCATAATCGTACATGCTCAGCAGACGCGCAAGAACAACTGCGCTAATCAGCCTTACACAGGTCGTCAGAAACGAACCTGAGGCAAGAATACCAGCTTTGACTGTTCTGCTTTGTGACATGTTATTGAGCTTCTATATTTTGCATGGGAAATATATCACATATTTCTCATATAAGGACAGGGTTAAGCTGTATGATTTATTTATTAAAATCTACCAAGAGCATTTTGAGTCTGTGCAATATAGGCAGAAAATAAGTCTGGATATCCTGTTTCTTTATTATCAATGTATCTAATAGCGAATTTCCTGATATTTCCAGGTATGCAATCAGGGCAATCAAAGTAGCTAAACTGTAAGCAATAGTTGAAGCAAAAGCGGCTCCGGCAATACCCCATTTAGGGATGAACCATATATTAAGACATATATTAATTGCCAAAGAAACAAAGGCAGCAAGTGTGCCAAATTCTGGTCTGCCACGTCCAGCAAGGTCAGCAGTAAATATTTTGCCGACACCTAAAGCAACTATACCCGGCAAAAGTAACATAAAGGGTTTTACAGAAGGCAAATATGCAAAACCATACATTATTCTAATTACAGGTTTACAGACAAAAAGTAAACCTAATGCCAAAAGTAGCATGATAAAAAGAGTATTGCGAGACACTTTCGGTGTTAGATTATTCGCGTCTTGTATCTTAATAGATGAAACTCTCGGAAATAAGATTGTAGCTATTGAACCGGGAAGCATCCATAATTTTTCGGCAAGTCCTACAGCAAGGGCATAATATCCTACATCGGTTGTAGTTAAGAAGTAAGCAACTATAAATATATCTAAACGGTAGTTTAGAAACTGGGCAAGATTTCCAAAATATGCC
This sequence comes from Planctomycetota bacterium, assembly GCA_013202635.1. Classification (GTDB taxonomy): domain Bacteria; phylum Planctomycetota; class Phycisphaerae; order Sedimentisphaerales; family Anaerobacaceae; genus NIOZ-UU13. Next base: position 4,589 of record JABMRO010000808.1, on the reverse strand, counting down.
TTTGTCCCATATCTTAGTGAATCTGATAATAACCGAGCATTAAATGAAAATTTTACTTTTTCAATCTTGTTCACGAATACAATCATGAGAACTAAGTTGATCGGGCAAATAACAACCGATACTATAATCGCTCCAAATACGCCCAAATCTAATAAAATTAATAGAATAAACAGGAATATCACCTGCAAACCGATTCCCAAAATACTCAAACAGTTGAACTGAATTACTTTTTCCCTGCCTATCAGAATTGAATTTAAAAAACCGGATATCAAAGAAAAAGGCAATGTTAGCATAAGTAACCATATATAAGAAGTATTGAGATTCTTTGAGTTAATGAAATTCTGGTACATTTCCGTTGTATTCACAATCCAGAATATCAAAATCAGAGCTAATCCTAAAGTGACCCCATAAAATAAGGAATTCGAACCAATACTTGATATGGTATATTTCCTGTTTCCTGAAAAATATACATTAGAGGCTTCTATTCCAAGTGTCCCGAATTTTAGCAAAATAGTGGGCATTAGAACAATCAGGGCATATATCCCCTTGTTCGTGGGTTCCAAAACTCGGGCGATAATAATTGAAGTTCCTAAACCCAGAATGAAAGTCAACACGTTTGAAGCAAAAGTTATTGCACTATTTCTTGAAAGGCTGACCATTTTTTGCTCTTAGTCTATATCTTTTTGCAAATCCCGTATAAATCTATGGATTTATTTAGTTCCCGGCTTTCCAGAAAAAAATCATCCATAATAAATTTCTGGAATAAGTAATTGAATTCATCGTTGCTTTCTTTCTTCATATTATCTCGTTGAAACAATTTTACTTTTTTGGTTATATGTTTTTTAAGTAATATCTTGATGCTATCTGGAAGTATATTATTTATTAGTCTGGACAAAGGGTAGCGTATATATACATTATAGGGAGATTTACGAACTCGTTTTCTTTCAATCTCCTCGATCCATTCCTTGGCTCGTATACCTTTTACTTTAACATCCTTAAAGTTGGTCCTTAAAATTTTATATAGTCCTTTCGCAGTAAACTCTCGAAAATGTTCTGAATTAAACGGCCGCTGAAAAGGCAACAATCTAAATTTACGATTCGGTGTGACAACGAAAAGTAATCCGTTCATTTTTAATACTCTTTGGACATCAGAAAGAAACCGACCTGTTTCATCAGGGGAAATATGTTCTATAAGCTGAAAAGCAATAACTATATCAAAAGTTTCGTCAGAAAATGGCAGATGCTTTGCATCTACTTTTTTAAAGTTAACATTAGGAAGAGATCTATTTTGACGGGCAAATTCAAGTGCATTATCATCCCTATCAATCGCAACAATTTCCTTTGCTTTTGAAAAAAGGCGTGTCTCACCATAACCTATGAAACAACCCACATCTAATACCTTCATATTCTCACAAAACGGAGCTACAAATTCATACGCTTTTATATGACTTGCATATGATAAAAAAGCGGAAAAATTGCTTTTATATCCGTTTATGTCGTCGATCCTTCCTTCATTTCCAAGATACTCGGATAAAAGATAGAAACCTTCTAAAACTTTGTCCTCTTCTTTCATGATTTCCTTCCTTGCCTCTAAGTATCATCTAATTTCTTTCCAACTGTTTCACAACTGAATTTGTCTTTAGCAAGTAATAATTTGGTGCTAGGCCCAACAGAAGTACACTTTAAAATTACGCGGTCAATACAGTAAACAGTCAATGCCCAACAATAGGCAACACATCGTCCTAACACTCCAAGCCTTTTGAAACAACGTGTCATTTTGGTGTTGATCCGCCACGCCATTCTTATGAAATATTTTAGAAAGTTACCATTTATCCTCTCTATATCAACAGGTGTGTTCATTAGATAGAATATTGGCCTTACAGATTCAATCTCTATTCCATTGGAACTTAGAATGTTTTTGTAGTATTTCAACGTTCTATCGTTTTCATGCCATCCTGAAGTTTTGTATTCTTTAAGAAAATGATCCATAACCAAAATGATTGTGTCCCTATGACAAAGATTCTTGAGATTTTTGATTGCTTGCTCAAACTCATCCTGCTTAACGATATGAAAGAGAACGTCAAAAACCGTGATAATATCGAATTTTTCATTAATGGACAAAAATTCTGATTTGGAAACATCTGCATTCATAAATCTGTAATTGGGATATCTCTTTTTGAGTTCACTCACTGCTTTAGTTGTTATATCGATTCCCGTAATATGTTTGACACCCAACTTCTCCCAAAAGTTGATATAAAATCCTGTGCCCACTCCTATGTCCAATACTTTCCTTCCTGAGCAATTAATCTTTCTTTCTTTCAGAAGTCGTCTAAGTACGGACAATCGTGCTCTGTAAAGCCAAATATTATATTCTAATCCAAATGCAATATGTCCCACACCTGTTAAGGAAAAGTCCTTACTCAAACGCTTTTCCCAATATTTTTGCGGTATATACGTATCTGTTTTGCTCACGATTGTTCTCCTAAAATACTCCTATAAATATCATCCAATTTCTTTCCCACGGTTTCATAGCTGAATTTATCTTTAGCATATTGAGAAATCTTCTTCGGTGAATAGTCCATGTGATGGTCTAACATATTATCGATAGCCTCTGCTAATCTGAGAACATCCTTAGGTGGAACTAAAATCCCTACCTCTTTCGTAATTATCTCATTTGGACCACCTATATTTGTTGCGATAACAGGTAATCCGGATGCCAATGCTTCAACTAAAACGACTCCGAAGGTTTCCATCAAACTGGGAAGGACAAAAAAGCAACTTTCGCGCATAAATTGAGCTACTTCTTGTTTTGATTTCAAGCCGTGGAAATAAACTTTATCATCAATTCCTAACGTAAGAGCCAACCTTTCATATTCTTCCCGATTTGATCCATCCCCAACAATATCTAAAAAGAAGTCGTTTCTTTTCTTTTTCAATATGGACAATGCCTCCAGAAGATATGGGACACCTTTTTTGTGAGTAAATAATGCTACCAGAAGAATTCTTTTAACATTCGGATCTTTTTTAATCTGCTCATCTGGATGAAAAAGACCTGTATCAACTACATTGGAAATTATCTCAAATCTATTTTTAATATCGTATGATTCGATGCTTCTTCTCATATATTCACTTACCGGAAGAATCATTTTGGCTCTTCGCATAGCGAACCTCGCTTTTTTTATTTCCCTTTTAGGCAGTATCTTCATAGGAAAGCCGGTGTAATGTTCTGTTATCACAACAGGTATTCTAAACAATTGGCCTAAGATTACGGCTAGCTCGCCAGCAGAATAAACATTAGCATGAATTACATTTGGTTTAAATCCCTCTCTTGCCAACCTTCTGCAAATAAAAACTGCTGATAATACGCGATTTAGGGAAGACATCTTAGGAATAGAAAAGGACCTAAACTTGAGTGTTATAGTTCTTATTCCTTCTTCTATTGTTTCCTTATAGGTATATCGCCCCTTAAGTTCCCTATCCCATCCATTAATGTGTATTACAACTACATCGTTATAAAGAGATGCCGCTTTGGCATGATCTCTTACAAAAATACCCCCTACTGGATTATCTTCTGTAGGATACCATGGAGTAATAAATAAAACTTTTAGTCTATTGATATTAGCACCTGACATTTTAATTGACTTTTGCTTTTATGAGGAGTCTGTATTCTCAGGCTACTATTTCAGAAACTCTATGATGGCTTCTGAGACGTGAGCTTTCATTTCATCCGTAAGCTCTGGATAGATTGGAATGGCAAGAACTTCCTTTGCGGCTTTCTCCGCTTCCGGGAAATCACCCATCTTATAACCGAGATATCCGAAGCATTCCTGCAGGTGCATAGGAACCGGATAATAGATCGCACAACCGATGCCTTTTTCTTTCAGATGCGCGACCAATTCGTCTCTTTTCGGAATCCTGATGACATATTGATTATATATGCTTACGCAATCCGGATTGATATACGGTGTTTTGACCGCCGTGCCCGCGAACTTTTCATCATAAAAGGCAGCATTTCTTCTACGAGCCTGCGACCATCTGTCCAGATGCTGGAGTTTGACTAAAAGAACCGCCGCTTGAATCGGGTCGAGCCGAAAGTTGCCGCCAATATATTTATGATAGTATTTGGGATTGGCGCCGTGGTTTCGCATTATTTTGAGCCGGCCGTGTAAATCCTCGTCGTTAGTGACAATCATACCCCCATCACCAGCACAGCCAAGGTTCTTACTGGGAAAAAAGCTGAAACAGCCGACAGTTCCGATACTGCCTGCTTTCCTGTTTTTGTATGTACTCGTAATCGATTGCGCTGCATCCTCTATGACCGCAAGATTATATTTATTTGCAACTTCCATAATCGGGTCCATATCAGCCATTTGCCCGAACAAATGGACCGGCATAACAGCTTTAGTCCTTTCCGTAACCGCCGACTCGATAAGCTCTGCTTTGATATTGAAAGTCTCAGGGTCGATATCCACGAATACCGGTTTTGCGCCGGCACGGACAATACAGCCGACCGTAGCAAAAAAAGAAAAGGGTGTAGTAATAACCTCGTCACCGCTGCCTATATCTAAACTCATCAGACTGTTTAAAAT
>JABMRO010000807.1 GCA_013202635.1 Planctomycetota bacterium | reverse complement strand
GGACATGGTCAAAAACGTTGTCAGGCCGGCCACGATTTCAGTGCGAACAGTCGTCTGATTCTCGGCTAAGCGGAAAAAATCTTTCATTGCCGTAACTTTCTTTCAGCAGACGAGAAAAAACCATTAACCTTAATAATTTCATACTCATGCAGTACGGAGATGCAAATGCTGACAAAGCCATTGTTGTTTTCATCTACCGTCATTATGCCCTCGGCCTGAGGCGTTTTTCTCTGGACTGTTTGAACTCTTTTCCGTCCTGGTAAACGTAAAACGACCTTTACATCGTGTAAGGGTTCTACCGATTCTCTTGGGCCGGGTGTATCAGCCGGGCAATTGATAAGAAATATCACAAGATCACCTTGTCGCGTTTCTCTCAACGATATCTCGGCAGTTGGAGGCAGATTAGTTGATACTGCCAAATCGTCGTTAAGAAGATATAACATGATATCATCAAAGAATGATTGTAATTCCAAAGGCTGCTTTCTGGAATAGGTTAATCCGAATTCAAATGGAATATAGATGACTTTGCCCTTTCCATATTTGTTAAGAACCAGACCGGGGTAAGAAGAAACATCCTTCAAAGGCGCTACATAATAAGATCCTGGGTATTGTAAAAAGCCGAGAGCCTCTCCCGTATGTTGTCGAACTTTTATTACCCTTCCCGCCGCAGGAACCAGGGATGCCATTCCGGATCTGAACGGATGATCAACGGAAAGTGAAAGGTACCCTGGACCTATGAAAAGCCTGTTTAACTCACCAATGGGTGGAAGTTCCCCGCAATATTCTGCTCCAAACACCTTGCTGAGTCCAAAATCCTTGCGTTTCCTGCCCTTTTCGTCATAGAGGGAGGTTTCAAACGTAGCTATCAGGCTGCCGCCTGCTTCAACGTACTTCGATATTTCCGCGCATGACCTTTCACTTATACTTCCTGTATTTGGTAAAATGACCACCTTATAATTCTTGAGATTTTCATACTCAAGGTCTTTATCCAGTATAAAAGTCTGAAGCTTATGAGTCCGCAAAGATAAGAGAAACATCCCGTCAAATTCATCTCTCAATCGCAGAGCATTCTCATCAACCGTATATGGATATTCAAAGGGCTCGCATCCTTTTGCATAAAACTGGCGAGTCAGAGTGGAAGAAAGAATTGCCGTTTCCGCGACCGGCTTTGTGTAATTAAACATATCAGGTTCTTTCTCCATCAAACCGTATATTTGCCTTATACCATTACCCGTATTATCAATGCCTTCCGGATCAAAAGGAATACACCATATGTTTGGACGCGCACCATTGGCAACCACCTTCATAATCTTTACTGCTATTTCTGATTCATTACAGGAAATATATATCCAATATGATATATATTCCACCCACAGCCAGATCGGTATGTTCATGGCTTGTCCATAAAGAGCCTGCTTGTTGATATGCGAGAAAGGTTCATCAAGAGTTCTTACCGCTGATTCAGCATGTATACCGTCAGCTATGTCATGGGCTAGAATTATGTTATCCTCCGGAGTTCCGGTAATCTGGTTTTCAAAGCTTTCGCGATTGAAAACAATTTGTGTGTCCGGACATACTGCCTTGATATTATCGACGTATTTCCGCGCTATTTCCATGCTCCGTTCCTGCCGCCACTGAAGATAGGCAAGCCAATCAGGATTGTCCCAATCAGCCTTTTCAGGCACGGATATCCCCTTGCTATCCTTTAACTTCTTTCGGCAGTAGGGGCAGGCACAGAAATGTTCAAGCTTAAAACCATCAATATATATCGCCTGAGGTCTGTAGCATTCCATGATTTCCTTATGAGTGCGCAGTGTATATTCAAGATGAGGCGAATTGAGGCACATTCTGGCATAGGGCCATGATTTGTCCATATCCACAAGCGGTTTCCCGTTAATTCTGGCAATCCATTCAGGATGTTTCTTATATGATTCAAGATCAAAATGACAGTTAACATAAACGACTAATGTAATCCCGTATTTTCGGCATTCATCAAGCATTTCCCGGAGCAAATCACGATTATCTAAACCTGGCGCATGTGGAACTACTTTCGACGGATAATAAGCTAACCCGGTGTGCCCAATAAAACCAAACCGGATTGCGTTGGCATGGTACTCAACGGCCTTCTTGACAATTCGCTTCACGTCAAGATGACTTTTTTCCAGATCGAATAAAGAAGGCTCTACGGAGAAACCGCGGTACTCAGGATAAATGTCCTTCGCTTCCATGATGAATCGCCCTTGCCAAGCCGCTCAGTGATCAAACAGGATCTTCTCCAGTTCCTGATAGAGAGGCCTGGCCTCTTTATAGTCTGTCAGCCAACGCGAACGCCCGAAGCAATCAGTGGCTCTCAGGAAGCGTTTGTGTTCCGGACTGCCAACTGCCCCTTCGGTTGCTTCAATGCGGGTCATTAATGAATGTAAAACAGGGTATAGGACGGATTCTGTCATCTTGATACCGAGTCGTGAGAGATGTTCATAAAGTTGACTCAACTGCCTTTCTGACTCACTCTCATCAGGGTCTGCCAGAG
>JABMRO010000806.1 GCA_013202635.1 Planctomycetota bacterium | reverse complement strand
TTCTTCAATAGTGTGTTTGGGCTCAATGATCCTGCCCAGCGATTGGTGAATGCGTTCGTGATGGTAATACTCACAATATTGTTCAAGAACATATTCAAGTTTCAAAAGTGTCCTTGATGGGAGTTTTCAATTTCCACATAGCCAGGATAGTGGCAGTCAGTGCCCCCAAATACGTCGTAAGCGAGAACTCCGGTGCCCAAGAATGAACCTTGGATCAGTCTGCCGAGGACCTGTCTATCCCCTACAAGACTGATCTCCAGGAGGTCCCGCTTGACAAGCGCAAGGACTTCCAATTCGGGGATAAAAAAAAGAGATAGAGTGCCAATATTGCATCATGGTAAATTGGCTGGTGTTAGACAGGAAGGAAACAGCGGAAAGTACAAAATCGTAAAAAATAATAAAAAAAGTACAAAATCGTAACAAAACGGTAACGTTCATTTGTCACAATTACTTCTGTTGAAGCAATCGTTTTTTTGTTAATCTATTTGAAAGGAGCATTATTATGAAAAGGTTCAAGAGCATTACAATCATTTTGTTGTTGGAGGATATCTGGTGATATCATACCTATTTCTTATTGGATTTTTGAATAAACAGGAAGGATCCTTTTATAAAAAAAGGCTGGGGACAGTACACAGAAAACGGTTACTGTCTTTAGTAAAATCAAATTATGCTTTTTAACCGTTTAAATGGGAAATGTGAGGTTATTATGAAAACTATTTCGAACAGAAATTCGATATCGCCGCAGACGCGGGCCGGTACCTGCAGTAACACCGCTTGCCAAACCCGTAAACCCAATAGTAGAAAATTAATGCGAAGGATATTGTACTTAGCTCTCTTCGTGCTTGTTCTGACCAGAAGCGGGACTACGGCGGGGCAGAACCAAAGTGGCGTTGAAGGCACGTGGTATGGTCCGCTGAACTTACCAAACGGCGCCAAACTGAAGATGGCCATCGAGTTCGAAAAGGGTACAGGCCTAACGATGAAAGCCACCATCATCAGCCTCGACCAGGGGGCGATGGGAATCGCCGCTGACGAAGTGACAATCCAGGGCAACAAAATCCGCCTGACGATCGAAGAGGATGACGTCGTCATCGAAGGTACTCTGGACAAAACCTCTTCGGCCATCAGCGCACACTGGAAAAAGGGTCCCGTCAATTTCCCGCTCCAGCTAAAACTGGTCGAGTCAGTCCCCGGCTTCAGGCGTCCCCAAACACCAAAACGCCCATTCCCCTACATCGAAGAAGAAGTCACCGTAACGAACAAAGCCGCAGCCGTGAAGCTCGCCGGCACGCTGACGCTGCCCCGCTCAAAAGGCCCGCACCCGGCCGCAATCCTCATCCAGGGCTCAGGGCCCCATGGACGCGACGAAATGGTCGGTTACCATCGCCCCTTCCTCGTCCTCGCAGATTATCTCACGCGAAACGGAATCGCTGTCCTCCGCTACGACAAAAGAGGAACAAACCACTCGACCGGCGCTTACAGCAACTCCACCATTTATGATCTCGCTTCTGACGCGAGCGCGGCTGTAGAGTATCTGAAGACCCGCCGCGAGATCGACTCATCCAGGATCGGTATGATAGGCCACAGCGAGGGCGGTACGGTCGCACCAATCGTTGCGGCAGAATCCTCAGACGTCGCCTTCATCGTCAGCCTCGCCGGCCCAGGCGTAAACGGCCGCGATACTATCATCCTGCAGGACCTCGCCTCGGCCAAAATAAAAGGCGCCACCGACGAAGAACTCGAACTTATCCGCCGGGTAGTGGAGCCATACTACCGCGTTCCACTGGACGAGAAGGACAACGCCGTCGCAAAAGTGAAAATGCAAAAGATCTACGACGACATGACAGATGAGCAGCGGCATGCCTACAGGTACCTTAAAGACGGCTGGACAAACCAGGTCGACCACTGCATCTCTTACCGCTCCACCCTCGAATACGACCCCAAGCCGATTTTGATGAAGGTCAAATGCCCAGTCCTCGCCATCAACGGCGCCCTTGATGTACAGGTTACGCCGAAGGAAAACCTTGCCGGATTCGAAGAAGCTCTCAAGGCAGGCGGAAACACCAACTTCACCGTGAAAGAATTACCCGGCCTCAACCACCTCTTCCAGACCGCCGATACCGGCGCCTTCGCTGAATACATCAAAATCGAAGAAACCATTGCACCGGTCGCACTTGAGACAATCGGCAACTGGCTAAAGGAGCATGTACAATGACTCGGTATTCGAAAAGCAGACAAGTTATTTTAACAGTTATCGCCACAATCATCATGGCCAGCAATCTCGCCAACGCCGGATCGCAGGCCACGCCGAGAATCGAAACGTTGGATGATCTAAGGGCCGCGATGCCAGCCGCATTGCCGACGAGGTGATCGCACATCTTTCTGGCTTAGTCAGTGCGAAGGTGAAGGTGACGTTAGAAGTGGAGGCCGAGATCCCGTCAGGTGTTTCTGATCAAGTCGTGCGCACGGTCACAGAAAACAGCCGGACGCTTAAGTTCACAAGCCAGGGATTTGAGCGGGAGTAGCCATTATGGCCTCAATAAACGAAACAATCGCGCAGTTCTGATCTGGGAAATCACGGGATCAAACATTGATTGTCCGTGCTCTTTACTCTAACGTCATAATGTCTTTCTCATTTTATTGGCCAGCCACTGTGGGTGTTGTCTAACCGCAATTACCATTGCGACCAGCATCCAAATTGCGGCAATTGGGAAAACAATACCTCGCATCACCGTGAAGGCTGGTATATGTTAAGTCGCCGTACGAGTGCTAAGCGATTTCATAGGGCATGTCGGGCCATGAATGAGTGGCTCAGATGTGTACGGAATTGGTG